>CAYLRH010000042.1:0-6735 GCA_964385905.1 uncultured Alistipes sp. | reverse complement strand
TGCGCCCATAAAGGCACAAACCCAATTGTGTGTATTCTTTTGCTCGTTTCTATTTCGAGGTGGTGATTCGAGAGCGATTGAGCTATGTATGTAATGAGTTGTATGTACAACTCGCTTTTCTTCTAACAACGAAGATAAATATTCTTTTCTGATTCTCAAAATTTAATCGTAAATTTGTCCAACGAATAATTTTAATATGAAACACATTCTTTTAATTATACTCTCCCTCTTTTCTCTCTCGTGTCGGGCGGCAGAGAAAACGGCCGAGCCGAGCACACAGAAAATCAAGGTCGGTGCTGAGCGAGTGGAGGAGTATCTGCCGAAGCTGAGTTGTCAGCGCGTGGCTGTGTTGGCAAACCATACTGCGATGGTGGGCGATGAGCACCTTGTGGATATGCTTATTGCCAATAGGGTAAACCTCGTTGGTATCTTCTCGCCCGAGCACGGTTTTCGCGGTAAGGCCGACGCTGGCGAGCACGTCAATAGTTCGGTGGACGAAAAGACGGGAGTACCCATCTGGTCGCTCTATGACGGCAATGCCAAGCGCCCCTCGGATGAGAAGATGAAGGCGTTTGATGTTCTGTTGATTGATATGCAGGATGTGGGACTTCGTTTCTACACATACTACATCAGTATGATTCGTATGATTGACGCTTGTGCCGATTTCGGCCGCAAGGTTATCGTTTTGGACCGTCCTAACCCCAACGGAATGTATGTCGATGGGCCTATTTTGGATATGGCTAAGTATAAGTCGGGTGTTGGCGCACTGCCTATCCCCGTTGTACACGGCCTTACGATGGGCGAGATAGCCGAGATGGCGCAGGGTGAAGGTTGGAGCAAGCGATGTGATGTAGAGGTTGTCAAGTGCGAAAACTACACCCACCAGAGCCGTTACGCGCTTCCTATAGCTCCATCGCCCAATCTGCCTACGCAGCACTCGATATATCTTTACCCCTCGACCTGTCTGTTTGAGGGTACTGTATGCTCGTTAGGACGTGGTACGGAGGCTCCGTTTGAGATGTATGGCCATCCCAACTATAAGGGAGGGGAATTTGAGTTTACACCGCGTAGCGTTGATGGCGCGAAGAATCCTCCGCTCAAGGACCAGAAATGTTATGGTGTGGATTTGCGAGGTGTTGATGATGAAACCGTTATTGCCGCAGGATTTAACTTAGAGTATGTAATTGATGCCTATCGTAACCTGAATATGGGCGAAAAGTTTTTTACCCGTATGTTCTTGCTCCTGACGGGTGTCGATTATATCAAGGAGATGATTATAGCTGGTCACTCGGCCGATGAAATACGCGCCCGCTGGCAGGGCGATGTAGCCAAATTCAAGGAGCAGCGACGAAAATATCTGTTATACGAAGAGTAGGTTATGGCAAAGATTTATATCCCCACATTTGGCGAGGAGGTGGGAAACGCCATCTCTCACGGTGTGATGAGTATTCTGATGTTGCTGGCAATGCCATTTGCTGCAGTGTGGAGCTATGTACATAGCGATGGAGATGTGTTGATGTGCTTTGGCGTGAGTATTTTCTGCGTGAGCCTTTTTATGATGTTTGTAATCTCAACGCTTTACCATTCGATGTTGCACGATACACGTCATAAGGAGGTGTTCCATATCCTCGACCACATCTTTATCTATGTGGCCATTGCTGGTAGTTATACTCCCGTAGCGCTCTCGATTATAGGTGGCTGGCAGGGATGGCTAATTTTTGTATTGCAGTGGGTGATGGTGATTTTTGGCGTATTTTATAAGTCGCTGAGCCGTCGTTCGATACCAGCCGTTAGTCTGACGATATATTTGGTAATGGGATGGACCGTTGTATTCTTCTTCCCGTTATTTGTTAGCCACGCCTCGTGGCAGTTTATATCGCTAATAGCGCTGGGCGGAGTATTCTATACGGTGGGAGCAATATTCTACGCCAAGAAGGCTTTTCGTTATCACCATTTAGTGTGGCATTTATGTATAAATATTGCAGCCGCGTCGCACTTCGTGGCAATAGTATTTTATATGTAGAAAAAGGCTATCTCGCGTAGCCTTTTTCTACATTATTGTCGGAAGATAATATATCGCAATTCCCGCTATGGCCGAGAGGATAATCAGCAATATGGGATTTGCTTTTTTGTGCGATGCGTAGAGAGCTATGGCGAATAATACCCAGCTCCATGCATCCTTGAATCCTCCTCCGTCCGAGGGGAATAGCAATAGCAGAACAGCAGCTCCAATCATTCCCACCACAACGGGCTTCATGCCAGCAATAGCCCCCTTCATATAGCGGTTATCGCGTAGGCGAAGGAAGAAACGCGTTATGAGAATCATCAGCGTCAAGGCGGGCAGGCAGACCGATATGGTTGCCACCACCGAGCCCCAAAATCCTGCTACTGTATAACCCACATAGGTTGCCGAGTTGATTGCTATTGGTCCGGGTGTCATTTGCGAGATGGCCACTATATCGGCAAACTCGGCATTTGTCATCCATTGATTCTGCACCACGACCTCGTTCTGTATGAGTGAGAGCATGGCGTAGCCGCCACCGAATCCGAAGAATCCAATCTTCAGGTAGCTGATAAAGAGTCTAAGGTAAATCATCGTTCAACCTCCTTTCCACGTATTGCTACCCATGCAAGGCCTGCCACAGCACCTGCAATCAAAAGATATATTGGTGAGAATCCGAAGTGCCATATTGCCAGTGTGATGGCTGCAGCGAGCGCCACCAGCGACCAATGCATGCCTTTTGTGAATCCTAATATCGGGGCGAGCATAATGGCCACAACGATGGGTTGCATACCTCGGAAAGCAGCATCAACAATCGGATTGTTGCGTATCTGCGAGAAGAACATCGCCACCAACAACAAAATTACAAACGATGGCAAAACTACCCCTGTAAGAGCCGACAAAGCACCTCGGTAGCCATACATCTTGTAGCCTACAAATACGGCCGTATTCAGCGAAATAGGTCCGGGGGCAGATTGTGCTAATGTGAGCAAATCCAAAAACTCCTGCTCCTTAATCCAGCCCTTGCGTGTGATTACTTCGGCCTGGATAATAGGAATCATAGCATATCCTCCGCCAAAGGTGAATATGCCAATCTTGAAAAACGAGCAGAAAAGTTCCAGATACTTGTTCATATCTATCTCTTGGCTCTATTGAAACGGAAGAATGTTCCGAGCGGAAGCTCCTTGCCCGTGCGGTCGGCAAAGTATAACTCGCCAAACTCCTCCTTGCCAGTCGTTTTGAACGCCTGACGCAAGGCGGTGCGAGCCAACAGCGCCGAAAGGCCCATAGAGTATAGGTTTAATACAAGAAAACCATTGTCGCTGAGCAGTGCTGCGCAGCACTCCAGCATCTCGCAGATATTCTCCTCCAGCACCCACTTCTCGCCATTCGCTCCACGTCCATAAGCGGGCGGATCAAGTATTATGCCATCGTAGCGGTTGCCACGACGTACCTCGCGACGCACAAACTTCAGCGCATCCTCCACAATCCAGCGCACACCCTCCAGATCGCTGCTCTCCATATTCTCGCGTGACCACGTAACCACCTGCTTTACAGAATCTACGTGCGTTACATCAGCTCCTGCTGCACGTGCCGCCAATGTAGCACCTCCCGTGTATGCAAAGAGATTGAGTACCTTAGGCGTTGCACCCGTAGTCTTCTGCTCCTCGATACGGTCGTAGATGTAGTTCCAGTTTGCAGCCTGCTCGGGGAAGATTCCTACATGTTTGAACGACGTAAGTCCAAGACGCATCTTTAGGTGCATCTGCTTGTAGTCGTACTGCATCATCCAGCGGTCAGGCATCTGCGGCTTGCGGTGCCACTCACCACGCTCGTCGCTCTTTGATGCGGAGGTCTTGAGGAACGATGCGTCGGCCATACGTCGCCACTCATCCTCGCCGAGTGTCTTGTGCCAAATGGCCTGCGGCTCAGGACGGCGCGTGATGTAACGACCAAAGCGCTCAAGTTTTTCAAAATCTCCCGAATCGAGAAGCTCGTAGTCGGGAAATGTGGGTGTAAGTAATTGTGACATATAGTGTTTTATTTTTTCTGCGTATTTGTTGAACTGCAATCTGTCAGCAGCATCAGGCATTGCTTACAGTCAAAGCCGAGGTGGTAACGTGCCAATCCATGCTCGATATATAACTCTCCCTTGAGCGATGGGTTTTTCTTCAGACATTGGCCTATCTCGCGACGTATGCAGTAGCTCGAAATCATAACACGTTCGCCTGCCGTTGGTTGGCTTTCTAAGGCTGTTTCTATCTCTGTTGCGCCGTGCTTGCGGTAGAACCCCTCAGACATACGGTTGGTGACATTCTCATAACGGCTGACCTTGTCGAATGGGTAGCGAGCCGTGCCATCATCGGCTATTATGCGGTGGGGCAGGGTGCGGTTTATACGCTTTATGCGCAGAGTCTCCAATGCCTCGCGACGAATATCGGCCAAAACCGATGCCGGGGCAAAATAGTCACTGCCGATAACGACAACATCCGTTATTGAAAATATCGTACCTCCGCTCTTTGCAATCTGTTGGCGAGCCGTATTGGCCATCTTGTCGGCATTACCTGCCATATCCAAATCATATTTGCGCGATATGGTTACATCTAATCCCTCGCAGTCTGTAATGGTGAGGGTTATGCCTCGCTGCGATATATCAATCTCGGCGGTGGCATCTATCGTGCGGCGTGTACGTGTGCGGTCAAGCGACAATGAGAAGCTATGGTCGTAATTGCGATACACCTTGGCTCCTACCTCCATACCCTCCATGCGGTTGGGGGTTATCTCCTCGCCCGCCACCGAGTTTATGTTTGTTCCGTTCATGCCGCTACTATTCATGAAACATACTCCATCTCCTGCCGAGATGTCGCTATGTTTGTCAAGTATAAAACCTCGACGTGTGATGTTTTTAATGCGTCCCATATACTCACCTACGGCCTTCGGGGTGTCGAATGATGCAACGCCAGCCTGCTTGCCGTGGAGCATATATTGTGAAGCACCACGAGTAAAACTCTTTGCTGGGTCGGGTGTGAACTCCGTAATGGAGCGACCAACCGAGAGGCGGACAATATCTTTTCTGCGTTCCAGAATGTTGTCTATGCGACGACGATAGTAGTTTACTACATTCTTAATGTAGCGCACATCCTTCAGACGGCCCTCAATCTTAAATGACGAAATACCAGCATCAATCAACGCCTCCAAATCGTCCGAAAGGTCCATGTCACGCACCGATAAAAGGTGCTTGCCTGCCATGATTGTACGACCACGTTCGTCCTTCAGGTCGTAGGGTAGGCGGCAGGGCTGTGAGCACTCGCCTCTGTTACCGCTTCTGTTTGATGTTGAACGCGACAGAAAACAGCGTCCGCTATATCCCACGCATATGGCTCCATGTACAAAGCACTCCAACTCGACCGTTGTTGCCTGACGTATGCGACGTATATCCTCCAGAGTCAGCGCACGCTCCAGAATCACACGCGAGAAGCCGCACTTCTCAAGAAAGAGTGCCCCTTCGGGCGTGGTTGTACCCACCTGCGTTGAGGCATGTAACTCTATGGGTAGATTCATCTCACGCAGCGCCATATCCTGAATAATGAGCGCATCAACACCTGCCGCAATCAGTTCACGAGCCATCTGCTCCGCATCGGTGAGTTCGTTGTCGTAGAGAACGGTGTTGAGCGTTGAGTGAACCCTCACACCGTATTGGTGGGCATACTCCACCGCGCGAGCTATCTCTTCGATTGAGTTGCCCGCAGCACGACGCGCACCAAAGCGCGCACCACCCATATACACCGCATCGGCACCGTGGTCCACGGCGGCACGTGCAGCATCAAGGTCTTTGGCTGGTGAGAGTAGCTCGATTTGTCGCATAATGGTAAGAGTTTGCGACAAAATTAGTAAAGAATGCTCAAAATACCGCTTTCGGATAGAGATTTTCTTGCGCAAGAGTGAGAAACAAAGAAAAAAGCGGCCTCGGAGTGGATAATGAGCGGAGATTTTTCTTAACTTTGCACATTGTAAATAAAATCATAGAGGTTATGTTGACACTTAAGCAACTAAGAGATGATAAGCAGTTGGCAATCCAGCGCCTTGCAAAGAAGGGTGTGGATGCTGCTCCCATCATTGACAAGATTATAGAATTGGATGACAAGCGTAAGGCTATCCAGGCCGACTTGGATAACTGCCTTGCCGAGCAGAATAAGGCTGCAAAGCAGATTGGTGCTTTGATGGGCCAGGGCAAACGAGAGGAGGCCGAGGAGAAGAAGGCGTTTGTAGCTTCGCTCAAGGCTCGTTCGACAGAACTCGCAGCCGAGCATCAGTGTGTGCAGGATGAGCTTCAGTCGCAGATTGTTCTTTTGCCTAACTTCCCCGCCGACATCGTTCCCGAGGGCCGTACTGCCGAGGATAACGTTGTTGTTAAGTTGGTGGAGAGCCCTGTGGCTCTGCCCGAGCAGGCATTGCCGCACTGGGAGTTGGCTCGCAAGTACGACATCATCGACTTCGATTTGGGCGTGAAGCTCACGGGTGCAGGTTTCCCCGTGTATAAGGGCAAGGGCGCTCGTTTGCAGCGTGCGTTGATTAACTACTTCCTTGATTGCAACACCAAGGCAGGTTATCAGGAGGTGGAGCCTCCCATCATGGTGAACGAGGCTTCGGGTTTCGGTACTGGTCAGTTGCCCGACAAGGAGGGACAGATGTATCACGCTACGGCCGATAACTTCTACCTTGTTCCCACCGCA
>CAYLRH010000041.1:0-8140 GCA_964385905.1 uncultured Alistipes sp. | reverse complement strand
CTTGAAGAATGTGTTATCCTGTACGCGGATACCTGCGCATGCGAAGAAGTTGCATGAGAACTGAGCGCGTGCGCGTGCCATACCCAAGTTACCGCATGTGAGCATGAATGCCTTAGGCTCCTTGCCGCTACGGTCTACTTCAAGACGCATCTGCTCGAAGGCCATAGCACCACGGTAGGGCTTCAATACATTGCCCTCGGCAACCTCGCGAGTAACAACATCTGCCGATACGGCTGCGTCGGCAACCTCTGTGAAGTTAGGATACTGGTTGGCGCCCAACAAAATCTGACGGCGTGTAGCGATATTCTTATCCTTAGCTGCAGCCGATGCCTTTACCTTCTCAACTACGAAGCCAGCCTTGAATGCTGCAACGTAGCCGCCCTTATCCTCAACCTCAAGGAAGAGTTTCCATGCCTGCTCGGCGATATTCTTTGTAAGAGTCTCGATGTAGTATGAACCACCTGCGGGGTCAACAACCTGATCGAAGTGTGACTCGTGCTTCAAAAGAAGCTCAACGTTGCGAGCGATACGCTTTGAGAACTCTGTGGGCTCCTCGTAAGAAGCGTTGAAAGGAACAACCTCCAAAGAGTGAACACCTGCCAATGTAGCAGACATAGCCTCAGTTGTGCCACGCAACATGTTTACATAGGGATCGTAAACAGTCTGGTTCCATGTAGATGTAACAGCGTGTGCGAACATCTTGCCAGAGCACTCCTTCTCAGGATTGTAGCCCTTAACGATGTTAGCCCACAACATACGAGCCGCACGGAACTTGGCAATCTCCATGAAGTAGTTAGCTGTAACTGCGAATGAGAAACGAATCTTACGAGCCACTAAGTCAACGGGAAGACCCATCTCAGTGAGCTTAACCAAGTAGTCGTGACCAGCAGCGAGTGAGAATGCCAACTCCTCAACGATGGTAGAACCAGCGTTGCTGAAGATGTTACCCGATACGTTCACTACGCGGATGCGCTTGTAGTCAGCAGTCTTGCGGATGAACTCTGCAACAGCCTCGTAGCAAGCAGTACCCTCCTCGTCTCCACAGCAGTAGATGCCTGTCTGTGAGAGATCCTTAACGATGGGGTCGAAGATGAAGTTAATCTTTACCTCGTCCTTGTTCAAGCCCATAGACTCAATCTTTGCAAGAATGAGGTCTGCGGTAGGAACGAAGTTCTTGCCGCCAAATGTAAGCTCAACGGCGGGGATGCAGATACCCTCCAAAAGGGTGTCGATATCCTCAGCTGTCACGCTCTCCATTGCGCACAAGCAGAAACCGAGTGAGTTCACGCCAGAGTTAAGAAGAGCCAAAGCCTCCTGGTTGGCAGCCTTTGGGCACTTTACGTTAACGGTCTGGTGGATTGCCCAGTCGTTACCTTTGTGTGTACCACGTACATAGGGGAACTCGCCGGCCTGTGAGCCCAAAAATTCAATGCCTTCGAGATTCTCAGCGCGGTAGTAGGGGCGCACGTTAAATCCCTCGGCAGTTCTCCATACGAGCTTGCGCTCGTAGTCAGCACCTTTAAGGTCTGTTGTAATGACTGCTTCCCACTGCTCGGTCGAAACCGCGGGGAATTCAGCGAACAACTTTTCTTTTTCGGTATTAGCCATAATTGTTCGGAAATTTAGTTATTAGTGTATGTTTATGTGTCTTGTGTTTTAGTTTGAGGTTGTGATTCGTAATAAAATCACACAAAGATAATATATTTTATATTAAAAAAGGAATCTTTTGTTAAGAAATTAACAACTATTTAACCTTTTGGGGAGTTTTTCTTGGGTGTTGTTCTGCGATAGTTGGTTATGTAGCTCCGTTATAAATTGGTCAATATGTACACAAATCAAGAATAAAACCCCAAAAGTAAGATTTGCCCCAAAATGTAACTTTTTCGATTTTTGCATGAAAAAAATAAGGATATTCCGATAAAATGGCGTTGATTTTTTCGGAAAGCACAGTTTTTTAATGCACATTTCTCTAAAAATGTGTGTAAAAATCGCAAAATGACCGAAAAAATACTATTTTTGTTCATTGAAAGCAAATTGGAATAAAAAGGATTTTTACGACCTCGGTGAAAAATGTTCCATTATGTATGCTTCGTGTAAGGAAAATAGTGCAAACAAAAAATAATTTCATTCTTATGATGTTGAGATTTAAGATGGTCGAGGCGGCGCTGAATCATACCGCCGTAGAGGTGGAAGCCCCGAGTGCGCGACCGTCGGATTATTTCGGTGTGAAAGTCTTTGGCCGCAACGTGATGCGCAAGTATCTCGATAAGCCGACCTACGATGCTCTGCTTAATACGATGGATAACGGCACGCCGCTCTCGTTGGAGCTGGCCGATAGTGTTGCTGCGGGTATGCGTCAGTGGGCGTTGGATAATGGCGCTGACCACTATACTCACTGGTTTCAGCCACTGACAGGCGGTACTGCTGAGAAGCACGACTCGTTCTCTGACCCCGATGGAAAAGGACTTGTTATTGAGTCTTTTTCGGGTAAGGTGCTGGCACAGCAGGAGCCTGATGCATCATCGTTCCCCAATGGTGGTATCCGTAACACCTTTGAGGCGCGCGGTTACTCGGCGTGGGACCCCACATCGCCTGCATTTATCGTAGATACAACGCTCTGTATTCCAACAGTTTTTATCGCTTATACAGGCGAGGCGTTGGACTATAAAGTACCCCTCTTGCGTTCTATCTCTGCTGTGGATAAGGCCGCTACCGAGGTTTGTCACTATTTCGATAAGAATGTAAGTCGCGTATATACATATCTCGGTTGGGAGCAGGAGTATTTCCTCGTTGACGAGAGCCTTTGGGCGGCTCGCCCCGACCTTGTGCTTACGGGCCGCACGCTTATGGGCCATGAGTCGGCAAAGAATCAGCAGTTGGAGGACCACTATTTCGGTGCTATTCCAGCGCGCGTGATTAATTTTATGAAGGAGTTGGAGTATGAGAGTTTGAAGCTCGGTATTCCCGTTAAGACTCGTCACAATGAGGCTGCTCCGGGGCAGTTTGAGTTGGCTCCCGTATATGAGGAGGCTAACCTGGCCAACGACCATAACCAGCTGTTGATGACCATCATGGATAAGATTGCACGCCGCCATCGCTTCCGCGTGTTGCTACATGAGAAGCCCTTCAAGGGTATCAATGGTTCGGGTAAGCATAATAACTGGTCGCTCGGCACGGATACGGGTGTAAACCTCTTCGGCCCGGGTAAAACGCCATCGGAGAATCTTCAGTTTATTACCTTCTTGGTGAATGTTATCGCGGCTGTGCATCGTCATAATGGTCTGCTCAAGGCTGCGATTATGAGTGCGACGAACGTGCATCGTCTGGGCTCAAACGAAGCTCCGCCTGCGATTATCTCGACCTTCCTCGGCTCACAGATTTCATCAGTGCTGGATAAACTGGAGCGTAGCGCAAGTGACGACGCCATTCGTTTCGATGCCAAGAGTGTGCTGAAGATGAGTGGTATCTCGCAGATTCCATCTATTCTGCTTGATAATACCGACCGTAACCGCACATCGCCTTTTGCCTTTACGGGAAACCGTTTCGAGTTCCGTGCTGTGGGTTCGTCAGATAACTGTGCCGAGGCTATAATCACGCTTTGTACGGCTGCAGCTGAGCAGCTCACCGAGTTTAAACGCGAGGTAGATGCCAAGATTGAGCGAGGCATGAAGAAGGAGAAGGCTATCTACGAAACCTTGAAGCGTATGATTCGCGAGTGTCGCGATATTCATTTCGATGGTAATGGCTACTCGGAGGAGTGGAAGCAGGAGGCTGCACGTCGAGGCTTGGATTGCGAGACATCGGCTCCGTTGATTTTCGACCGTTACCTCGACGACAAGAGCATCAAGATGTTTGGCGATATGGGAGTTTACAATCGTGTGGAGGTTGAGGCTCGTACCGAGGTGAAGTGGGAGACCTATACCAAGAAGATACAGATTGAGGCGCGCGTGCTGGGCGATATTACGATGAATAATATTATCCCCGTAGCGTCAAAATACGAGGCTGTATTGCTTGATAAGGCTTATAAGATGAAGGAGTTGGGCCTGAACTATGATTCGGATTTGGAGCTTATTCGTGATATTCAGAATCATACGTCAGCTATACAGCGCCTTGTTAGCGAGATGATTGAGGCGCGTAAGGTGGCAAATCGCATTGAGGACCAGCGCCAGAAGGCTATCATGTATCACGATACGGTAGCAATATACCTCGACCAAATTCGCGATTATATCGACCGTATGGAGGAGGTTATTGATGACCAGCTATGGCCATTGCCTAAGTATAGAGAGTTACTATTTATTAGATAATACATATATGTTGAGTTTTTAAATTTTGCCCGCTAATTGCGGGCATTTTTTTTGCAAAATATTTTGCATTAATTGTAAATTGTTTGTATCTTGCCATTATGGGGATTTGTTTTTTGTCGTCACCTTTAATTGCAACAAAATTTTAACTGATATACGTATTTTCATCGACTTAAAATTATGCGTATGAAAAAAACTATTTTACCTATTTATGCTTTGTGCAATTACTCTTATCTCTTGTGAAAAAGACGATGAGGTAATTGGTGGAGAAGGACATTCGTGTGAAGAGTGGGTTAATGAGTGGTTGAAGAATTTTGGACCAACAGCACAGCCAACACCGAGTAGTGTGTTGGGAGTTGTTGTCGAGGAGGGTATAACAACCTCTTTTGAGACTAAGAACCCTGCGTATATATCTGAAATAGTTGCATATTATGCCCAGCCTAATGGTAGACTTGATAATGACGCACAAAAGATATTTTATCCTTTTGGGGTAGCTTGTTCCGCAGGTAATACTCCACCATCAATAGGTAGGATAGAGGCTATGTCTGTTATCGAAATGGATGGTATTACTATTGTTCGTGAGAACGAGAATCGTTACACGGTAACTATTGCACCCAATAGTGGATGGGGAAGAATAGCTTTACATATTCCTACTATCGAATATACGAAAAAAGCATTTTCATCATTTGATATATGGTTTGAGGGACAACGATTTATGGCTGGTAAATAATAAAAAGGGAGGTTGAAACCTCCCTTTTTTTATATACTTATCTGATTACTCAAAATCCCCAGCTACGACCGTAACCAAATCCTTCGGGTCGAGGTATTTTTGGGCCAATGTTCGTAACTCCTTAGGTGAGGTGTTGCGTATGCGGCTGAGATTGTTTGCGATGTATGTATTGTCGAAGCCGCAAAGGATATTCTCTGTTGTGACATCGGCAATGCCAAATGGCCCGTCGAGTATTCGCATCATCTCGCCTGCCATAATGTTCTTTACCAGTGCGAGCTCCTGCTCGGGAATGAGTTCGGTGCGCAAGCGCTCGATTTCGAGGGCAATCTGCTCTAAAGCCTGCTCGGTAACCTCCGTTCCCACCTGAGTGGCGATGGCGAGGTAACCCGTATTCTGGAAGTTTACCATAGCTGAAAATACTCCATACGTAAATCCGTTTCGTTCGCGCAGATTCTGCATCAGGCGAGAGCCGAAGTAACCGCCCAACGTGGTGGATATCACCTGCATAGGGATAAAATCCTCATGTGAGCGGGTAAAGAGTAGTCGTCCCATGCGAATAGAGGATTGTACGGCGCCATCGTGCTGAACCTGCACGTTATGGTGTGTATCGAATGGCGGAAACATAACCTCGTCGCAGCTGTCCGATGAGTGTATCTGCGCTGTAATATTCATAATGTGCAGAAGTACCTCCTCGCTGATGCTACCGCTGCATATAACCATACATTTGTCGGCGGTGTAGCAACGATTGTAGTGTTCGCAGATGTTCTCTCGGCAAAGTGTATCGTATGCACTCTCAGGGTAAGAGATGCCGTAGGGGTGGCTCTTGCCAAAGATTGCTTGTGCGAAGTTCTCGCGAGCTATGGTCTCCACCTTGCGACGCTCGATGGTGAGCTGCTGGCGGCGCTTGGCTCGGTAGATATCAACTTCCTGTTCAGGAAATGTAGGGCGCAGGATAACCTCCTCGATAACCTCGGCAGTCTGCGGGAAGAATTTGGAGAGCGTGCAAAAGGTTATATATGAGTAGTCGCGGTCGATATTTATATCGAAATATGAGCCGTAGTAGTCCAGTCGCTCGGCAATTTGTTGCGAAGTCATATTCTGACTACCCTCGGCCAGCATATTGGCCGTAGCCGATGCGGTGAAAGGGTGTTGTTGAGTTATGGTGCCGGCATGAAAGACAAATGACACGCGAACGACCTCGTATTCGGGGCAGTTGATGGCATATATGGGTGTTCCGTTTGATGCTACGTGTTTTACGGCCTGCGGAACATCTATCGTAGCGGGTATTGTAAGAGGTGGCTGTGTCATTACTTTGCTCTGTAAATTAATGTAGATGAATTCTCTTGGCGGAATGTACGGCGTGAGAAATCGGCAATATCATCGGCTGATAGTGAGCGGTAAATATCCACCTCGCGGTTGATTAATGGCAGGTCGCCAATCATCTCGTAATAGCCCAAGTTCATCGCTTTGTTCATTACGTTCAACTCGCCAAAAAGCGTGTTGGCTTCAAATTTGTTTTTTACCTTTTCGAGTTCGTAAGAGGTGATATTACAGCTCTTTAGCTTGTTAATCTCCTCCCAAAATGCCGCTTCGGCTTCGGTCTCCGATGTGGTGGGGTGGAGCTGTCCCGTGAATACGAACATTCCTCGGTCAACATCGCCCGAAATATAGGCATTTACGCTGGCGAAGAGCTGCTTTCTCTTTATCAGTCGTTCGTATAGTCGTGCCGAGTCGCCACCAGCCAGCAGGTCGGATGTGATGTCACCCAAGAAAAAGTCGCGCGAAAGACGGTCGCCCATCTGGAAGGCTATTGTAATGGTTGTGGCCGGTACGTCGCGCTCAACCACCTTGCGACGAGCCTCTCTCTGCTCAGGTTCAGGCGTGATGATGGGCGTGGAGTAGGGTGTATCCTCAATATGTCCGAACCACTTTTCGGCCAATTCAAATACGCGCTCAGGCTCAATGTCTGCCGAAACGGATAGGATGGCGTTCGAGGGGCGGTAGAAACGGTGATAGAAATCGTGGATCTCCTCCAACGAGGCGTGCTCGATATGGTCGGGCGAGAGTCCGATGGTTGCCCAGCGGTATGGGTGTGAGGTATATACCATGTCGCGCAGAATCATATTTTGGTCGCCATACGGCTGGTTGAGATAGCGCTGGCGAAACTCCTCGATAACCACACGTTTCTCAATCTCCACAGCCTCAGCCGAGAGATTAAGGCCCGTCATGCGGTCGCTCTCAAGCCAAAAGGCTGTTTCGATATTGTCGACCGGAAGGGTGATGTAAAAGTCGGTATAATCGTTGTTCGTAAAGGCATTGTTCTCGCCACAGGCCATCTGCACGGGAGTGTCGAAATCGGGAATGTCGTACGTTCCGCGAAACATCAGATGCTCAAACAGATGAGCCAATCCTGTGCGTTCGGGTTTTTCGTTGCGTGCCCCGACACGGTATAGGATGTTTACGGCAGCCATGCGCGATGCTCGGTCGCGGTTGGCTATGACCGTGAGGGAGTTTGCTAATGTTTTCTTTTGGTATGTTATCATAGTCGATTCTGCATGTAGGGCACAAAAATAAGGATTTTTCTCGATAAACATATCTCATGTGGGTATTTGTTTGTTGTTTGCGAGTTGTTGGGGCGGGCAATTCGGGCGTGGAATTTAGCTTGTTAAAAGATTAACATAAATTGTTAGAATATTAACACAAAAAAACTATGAAAACTTATCGAAAAGTTGTACCTTTGCCAAGATTTGAGTTAAACTCAATCCCGACGGAATTATCTGTCGGTTGTCGCGAAAATCATTTAAAACAACAAAATAAACATTTTAGTTATGTCAGAGAAGAAATTTATCACATGTGACGGTAACTATGCAGCAGCACACATTGCCTACAAGTTTTCGGAGGTAGCTGCTATTTACCCCATCACACCTTCATCGACAATGGCCGAGTATGTCGACGAGTGGGCCGCACAGGGCCTTAAGAATATGTTCGGCGAGACCGTTAAGGTTGTCGAGATGCAGTCGGAGGCAGGTGCCGCAGGTGCCGTTCACGGTTCGTTGCAGAGTGGTGCGCTGACCACGACCTTCACAGCGTCGCAGGGTCTGTTGCTTAT
>CAYLRH010000040.1:0-8217 GCA_964385905.1 uncultured Alistipes sp. | reverse complement strand
GTTGAAACTGCCATTTCGCAGAATAAATGCAAGAAAATAAGTTGTATAACAGGCCTTGTTCTACAATTCTTTAGATATTGAGAGTATTCGTTGCGAATACTCTCTTTTTTATTTCCAAAATACTTACTTTTGTTTTTTGGAATAGTATTCGTATATTTGTAATAATCAAAACCAATTGCCTATGATTAGATAACGATAAAAAGACATATAAATAAAAGGCGTTAGCTTTTATTTCGGGATTCTGAAACTTGGACACTTTCTGAACACACCCATGGAATAAAGTTTGACGCCCGCGCTGTCTACGCAGCGTGGGCTCTATTCCGTATATTAGGGTGTGAGGTAGTCCAAGACCGCAGAATCCAATATGAGCGAATTTAGTCCGCGCTTTTTGTTTGTCTATTATTCAAGGACTACTCAATCTTAGTTTAATAATGTAAAATAATGGATATGAAAAAGTTTACAGCATTTTTAGTGTCAATAATGTCTATTATGACTTTGAGTTCTTGCTCTTCTATATTCTGTGGTTCTAAAGCAAAAGTAACCCTCGAAAGCAATATACAAGAAGAAGCAACGCTAACAATTGATGGGCAGAAATATCACAATGTAACATTCCCATACACTACGAAAATCCGTAGAGGATTTGATGAAACGGTTGTAAAGGTAGAGGCTCCATCGTATCAAACAGAAACTCTTGTAATCAATAAGAATTTTAATGCAGTGTCTGTTATTAATCTTATTGATGTTCTTGGATGGGGTATTGATGCTGCAACAGGAGCAATTACAAAACCCGAGCAAAAATGGTATCAAATTGAGATGAAACCAAAGACCGAAAATAAGGAGTAAAGAAATAACCGCAATCCATTTAGATTGCGGTTATTTTTAGTCTTTAAGTAGATTCCCAAAAGTCTTTTTCCCTAATATATAGCGTAAAACTATTGAGCCTCGATATATCCTCTCCGATTCGGCCTTGCGGGCTGACCTAATTGCTTTTCGTTTCTTGTTTAGCTCGCCGTGCAGTGCCATGAAGTCACGGTAGGCTTCAACGGTTGCTTTGGCCAGAGCCTTTTCTCCCTTTAACAGATATATCACGGCCGAGAGCATATCGGCCACGGGGCGTACAACGGCAACAAGAATTCGCTGTGTTGTGGGGGCGCACTTGAACAACATTGAGAGGTTGTTGCGATAGTTTAGATATAACTTGCGAGGTGACTCGTTGGGCATTGTGCCGCCACCGAGATGATACACTACGCTATGTGGCTCAACCATAACCTTATAACCCGCCAGTTGCATGCGCCAACAGAGGTCTATCTCCTCCATGTGGGCAAAGAAATCGGAGTCAAATCCACCAAGAGTTCTGAATACATCAGCACGGCAACAGAATGCCGCACCACTTGCCCAAAAGACCTCTTGTGCGGTATCGTATTGTCCCTTATCTTGCTCAAGTGTAGATAGGATTCGTCCGCGGCAGAAGGGATAACCTAAATAGTCGATATATCCTCCTGCGGCACCCGCATACTCAAAATAATCCCTATTGCCGTATGAGCGCAGCTTGGGGGCAACGGCAGCTACATTGCGGTTGTTTGTGAGTGTCGCAACAAGCGGCTCAACCCAACCCTCGGTAACCTCCACATCAGAATTTAGTAGAATGAAAAATTCCGCATCAACCTGCTCTAATGCACGGTTATAACCCTCGGCAAAGCCATAGTTCTGCTCCAAACGGATAATCTCTATTGTGGGGTAATGCTGCTCGACAAATACCAAAGAGTCGTCGTCCGAGCCGTTGTCAGCCACAACAATACGCACTCCCGACGGGGTGTGCTTCACCACGCTTGGCAGGAACTGCTCCAAATGCTGACGGCCGTTCCAGTTGAGTATCACAACTGCTGTACTTCTCATATCTTCTGTGCCTGTAACTCAGCCGGTGGTGTGTGTTTCCAGCGGCGGTGTGACCACATCCACATCTCGGGATTGGCATTTATATCGTTTTCGAGCAATCGAACATAGCGCTCCGTAATGGTGTATGGCTCAACCTCCTCCTCGCCATCGTAAATGCGCGTAAAGGTACCCTCATAATGTCCTGCGCTTAGGCGTTTGGGCGAGAAATAATATACGGGTAGATGATATTTCAATGCAAGAGTCTCGCCACCCTCGAAAAAGGCGGTCCACTGATGTAAAAATTTATACCAATGCATATTGGCACGCAGTATGGGATTCTGGTCGGCGATAAGTCCCATGGCCATTGGGCGTATGTTGCGATTATCGACAAAGTGGCGCATCGTACGCTTCATGTCAACAAGTTCAACGTTTGTGTGGCTGCGGATGCGTTTCATCAATTCGTCAATGACGGGATTTGTGAGTTTGTGATATACAGCAACAAAGGTCTGGTCGGGGACAACAAGGCTTACCGTACTGCCAGCCTCCCACGGGCCGTAGTGAGCCGTGAGCATAATGACGCTACGATCACCAATCTCTTGACGCACCTGCTCGGCATTGGTAACCCTCATGCGATGGAGCAGGGTTTTGTTGCTCACACCCGATTGGCTTATTATGTTTATAATCTGCTCGGTGAGATTCTTATATGCTCCACGGCATATCTGTCGCAGCTCCTTCTCGCTTTTGTCGGGGAATGAGCGTCTGAGGTTATCCATCATAACCTTACGGCGGTAGCGTAGCACGTAGCAGAGCAGGATATAGCACATCGTGCCGAAGAGGTAGTGGCGTATGCAGTGGGGTAGCAGAGCAAAACCACGGCATATAATCCACAACATTTCAAGGCCTATCTTTTGTGTAAATGTGAGATTGTTGTCGTTCATCTTCTCGAAAAATTACTCCTCCTCGTCCTTGCGGTAACGATTACGTTTTGCCTCCTTCTCGGGTTTGGGACACCCTGCCACCACGATGACAAACTCGCCCTTCGGCTCATGCTCACGGAAGTGCTCCAAAACCTCGGAGATAGTGCCACGTACGGTTTGCTCGAATTTCTTTGTAAGCTCGCGCGAAACAGATACCTTGCGCTCGGCACCGAATATCTCGGCAAGTTGTTCCAGACACTTTACTACGCGGAATGGAGATTCATAGAATATTATCGAACGCTGCTCCTCTGCCAGCTCCTGAAGACGCTTCGTACGCCCCTTCTTTTGCGGTAGAAAGCCCTCAAAACAGAATCTGTCGCATGGGAATCCACTCTGCACCAATGCCGGAATAAGTGCTGTTGCTCCGGGCAAGGTCTCAACCTCGATGCCTGCCTCCACGCATGTACGTACCAAGAGGAAACCGGGGTCGGAGATTCCGGGAGTGCCTGCATCCGACACCAATGCCACGGTGCGACCCTCGCCAATAGCCTCAGCAACAGATGCTGCCGTAGCATGTTCGTTGAACTTATGGTGAGAGTATAGTTTCTTCTCTATGCCCAAATGCTTGAGCAGAAATGCTGTCGTGCGAGTATCTTCGGCAAGGATGTAGTCGGCCTCCTCGAGCGTCTTGATGGCTCGAAGGGTTATATCATCCAAATTGCCGATGGGGGTGGGGACTATGTATAGTTTCGACATCGGTTACGAAAGTTTGCGCTCCAAAAGTTGCATGATGAATTTTGAGCCCTCGCTATCGGGGTTCCAGGCATAATTCTCGATGATGTGAATCATGCAATCGTCCAATGTCTCCAGCTTATCCAATGCATTTATAGCCGCCTCGTATGCATCGCCATCGCCATCAAACAGGTCGCGAATCATAAGGAACTTATCGTTAATGCCGATTCCCTCACGCAACGAATTAAGTTGCGAGTGGTTAATCTCCTCGGCCAATGCTGTCGGAGCTACGAGGGTGTCTGCCAAAGTCTGAGGTGCGGGGATTGCATCGGCCAATGTTGCAGGCTTCTCCTCCACGACAGCGGCAATCTTCTCTTTGGGGCTCTCAACGGGCTTGGGCGTTGTTGCGGGTTCAGGCATTACTGGCTCGTCAAGGTCGATGTTAAATATCTTAGAAATGTCAACCACCTTCTCCTGCTTGGGCTCGCTGTCGTTGTAAATCGACATCATGCGCTGGTGCTTTGAGCGGGGACGGCGTACCTCCTCCATATTGAACAGGCTGTCCATCTGACGCTTAGGCGCTGCCGCTGGCTTCTCGATAGGAGTAGTTTCTACTTTAGGCTCTTCTGCCGAAGTATGCGTGGACTCTATGTCTACGACTGGCTTTGGTGTTGACTCGGTCTCGATAACAGGCTCAGGCTCGGCAACTGGCGCTATCTCAATAATCTCGGGCTGTGGTTCCGGCTGTGGTTCTGGTTCTGGCTCAACCATAGGCGCTGCAACCTCAATGATTGGGGCTGATACTTCGGGTGTATTATCGGCCTCCTCGTCAACGACCTCCTCCTCAACTTCAGGCTTTTCTGCAACAACAGCACCGCCGATAGCACTTGCTACCGTTGCGGCAAATATATCTGTGGCTGAAACAGAGTTGTCGTCGGTAATATCGTCATCAACCAATACCTCCTCGGGGAATTCGTCATCGGCGAAGATTAACTCAACCTCGACCTCTTTTTCGTTGTCATCCTCACTTGGCTCCTGTACAGGCGGAGTGGCCATGGGGATACTCTCCTCCAAAGCGGTGTCGAAGCGTATGGCGTCGTATATATTCTTCAGCTTATCGAGTACGATGTCGCGCTCGATAGTCGATATTTGCTCACTCTTATCCCATGATGAGAGCATGAGTGAGAGTTTTTCAAGTTCTGCTTTGATTAGTTTGGTATTCATATTTTTGCGCAAATATTTCTCAAAGATATATAAAATACCTTAAATAAAAAAAGATGTTGCGCAAGAAATATTGTGCAACATCTTTTTTAGATTAATAAGATTCTTGTCTATTTACCCAATTGGTCGCTGTAAACAGCCTTGGGCAACTCATGCATATTGTACTCCGAAGCCATCGAGCGACCGTAAGCACCAGCAGACTTGATGGTCAATAAATCGCCACGCTTGCTCTTGCGAAGGCTGATATTCTCGTCAAATACATCGGTCGATTCGCACGCTGTACCAACGACTGTGTACTTCTTGAAACCCTCCTCCTGTGAAGTAATGTTCTCGATGTTGTGGTATGAGCCGTAGAGCATAGGACGGATAAGCTCGGTCATACTTGCGTCGATGATAAGCAGGCGACGGCCGGTAGCTGTTGTCTTGTTGTACAACACACTGGTAATCAGCTCGCCACACTCGCCAACAATCGAGCGGCCGAACTCGAAGTGTACCTCCTTGCCCTCTACGTTCAGATACTCGTGAACGATAGAGAACAGCGATGCAAAGTTGGGGATAGGCTCATTCTCGGGCACGTCGTAGTTGATGCCCAAACCGCCACCAACGTCAACGATGCGGAATGAGAATCCCAATGACTCCAGCTTCTCTACAATGGCATTTGCCTTGTTACACATATTCTCAAATACGTGCAACTCGCGAATCTGTGAGCCGATGTGGATATGGATGCCGATAATGTTGATGTTCTCCAACGACTTGATAAGCTCTGCGTTCTCTAAAATCTCCTCGTATGCGATACCAAACTTACTGTCGGCCTGACCTGTGTCGATGCAACGATTGGTCTTGGGGTCGATGTCGGGGTTTACGCGTAGGCCGATGTCGGCCTTCATGCCCATCTCGCCTGCAATCTGATTTACGACCTTCAGCTCCTCGATAGACTCGCAGTTGATAGCCAGAATCTGCTGCTCGATAGCGTAGCGAATCTCCTTATCGCGTTTGCCGACACCTGCATAAACTACCGTCTTGGGGTCGAATCCCATCTCGATAGCCTTGCGTACTTCGTTACCGCTGGCGCAGTCGATACCTAAACCATACTCGCGGATAATCGAGAGAAGGTAATCGTCGTTATTGGCCTTGATAGCATAGTGAACCTTGTAGTCGTATTTATTCGACTCGTAAACAACGCTCTCCAACGTCTGGCGCAGGAGGTTGATGTCGTATAGATAAAACGGAGTTTCAATCTCCTTAAGCTGTGCTGCTACTTTTCTACTGAGCATAATCTTATAACCTAAATTCCTAACTTCTGTTTCTTGAGTTACGGCCCTTATGGCCGAATTAGGTGCAAATGTAAGCATTTCAGTACGTTTTTGCAAATAAATGTAAGTTTTTTGGAGTCTTTTGGCGACTTGCGTTTAGTTGAAATTGTCAGCCAAATGGCGAATGTTGTCAAAAAGATTGTCGGAACATATCGCAAGGAGTTCGTTCTGACGTTTGCGATAGAGTTTTAGGTTGTAACGCAGATGCTCTAACTTGCTCTTTTCCGATGCGGATATAGCATTTTGTATGGTGTTTGTGTCGCGCATTATTCCCAGCCGTTTTTCCTGACGTCGCAGATTATCCAACGTGTTCTTGATATTGCGCTCAACCTCAGTACGTAGCTGTTTTGCTTCGAGGTAGGCGGTGGTAGCGAGAAGCTCCGCCGAGCGACGGAATAGAGCCTTGTCGCCAGAGTATTCGTCGAGGTGGTTTAGAATAAAACGTGCCCATTTATAGCGTATTACCGCCTTGCGCATCGGGTGTTGCTCAGCCTCCAACTGATGGTGATATTCGCTACCGATGCGCTCAAAGCCATAACGGTAAATCTTTACCTTGTCGCCACGGGTTGAAGCTACGGGTGCGTAACTTACAATTCGGGTGCGGATGCTCATCTCCGTTGTGAGCATTTTCTCTGTTTTCTGATTCATCTTTTTCGGATTTTTAAGATTAAACATTTTTTTTGTTGATTTAGAAATGAAGTGGGTGAAAATCAGTGATTTTATTCGTCTGATTTTTGTCTCAAATACGTCAAAGAACGCGCGTAAAATCCCCGTTAGCGGGTTTAGCCGCAACGTGAAGTTTTACGAAGAATGTTTAATCTTGTGGCACCGCGTTACCGATACCGTCCGAAAATGTAACTACGCATAGGTGTAAACAATTCAGGTACTGCCTAATTCTACTCCAGGCAATACGATAAAATATTCAGCAACGAACACAATTGTGGCCGTTTGCTTGTTTTTAATACGTTAAATTGATTTTTATTTGAGATTTCTATACTGCAAATATAAGACTTAATATTGATTCTGCAAAATCTTCCGCCTAAAATATTGTTGAGCCATGTTTTGTAGTGCTTTTTCGTGATAAATTATGAAAAAATCGTTTTGACACTCGTTGTGTTATATGGGATATATGGATATCATATCTTTGTAGCAAATTGGTTAATAAATAAAGTGGTTATTATTATGAAACGATTATTTTTTGCCGTTATGGCGGTAGCATCTCTGCTATTCTTTTACTCTTGCGGTAACACCAAAAATACTGAAAAAGCGGAGGCTGCGGATGGAATGTATAACATAAACTTCTCTGCCGAGAGCCCCAATCCTAAAAAAGGAAAATCGGTGTTAGTAATATCGGCAAGTCCTCGTCGTGGAGGTAATACCGATATGTTGTGTGATGAGTTTGTGAGTGGTGCGACCGATGCTGGGGCTCAGGTGGAGAAGGTGTTCCTCGACGACTATAAAATCGATTTCTTCCGTGAGATAGATACATATATGCAGCCCGATTCGGTAGCAAAGGCTCTGGCGCGAGATGAGGCTAAAGTTGTTATAGATAAGATGCTTGCGGCCGATGTGATACTTTTGGCGAGCCCTGTTTACTATCTAAATATTGATGGACAACTCAAAAACCTGATAGATAGAACTTTCTACTGTTTTATGCAATTGGCAAATAAGGAGTTTTATTACATTACAGCAAGTGCCGACCGAGAGGAGTATGCAGCCGATTGCGCCATTGAGGGCTTCCGAGGATTTGTACGCTGCTTGCCTAATTCTACCGAACGAGGATTCATTAAGGCCACAGGCATGGGCCGAAAGGGTGGTGTCAAAGGGTCTGCCTATATGGAGGAGGCCTATAATTTAGGAAAAACTATATAATGATTAAATAATGAAAAAAGTATTTGTATTAGCATTCGCTGTATTGGCAATAGTTTGCAGCGCAAATGCGACAATAAAAGATGCTGTAGTTGAGCAGTCAAACTCAATAGAGAAATCACGAACATTAGCTGAGCAGGAGATTATAGACCTTGCTCGTGCCAAGTGGCAGTGGATGTCAGAGAAAAATGTAGATAAGCTGGCAGAACTATTCCACGATGAAGCCCAATTTGTCCATATGGGTGGATATTGGGGTAAAGAGCAAGAGTTGCAAACAATTCGTTCTGGAG
>CAYLRH010000039.1:0-8221 GCA_964385905.1 uncultured Alistipes sp. | reverse complement strand
ATAAAATCTATATGTCGCAGCCCGACTCAGTCCGTATGGCCTACATAGGAACAACCGACATCAATGGAAACTATTACTACAACCTTGCGTGTTACAGTACACTTGCTGGCGATAAGAAGGATGCGCTCAAAACATTTGAGCATTACACCGACCGTGTAATTGGCCGTGAGGAGATTCTGCTCACAAACATCAATAAAGACAGCGACCTCGACCCTCTGCGCAACGAGCCGCGTTTCAAGGCGTGTATGGAGCGATTGGAGAAGTGGGGTGACTACAAGCAGAAGCTAAAAGATGCCAAGCCGTATGTTCAAGGTCTTGTGCCCGACGGTATGCGGTTCCGTTATGCTACGCCCAACGACCCAAATTTAGCACGTATTCGAGAGCATTTTAAATTGGATAGCGTAGCGGGAGCTGGCGATGAGATTTCAAAGATTAAGAACCTGCTACATTGGGTACACGAGATTGTGCCGCACGATGGCAGCTCGTACAACCCCGAAGAGAAGAACACCATTGCTATGGTGGAGCTATGCAAGAAGGAGAATCGATGCGTGAACTGCCGTATGATGGCGCAGATGCTCACCGAGGTATATCTTGCGATGGGATTCAAGGCTCGCTTTGTCACCTGCCTCCCGAAAGACTTCGTAAGTGACTGCCACGTGATTACTACCGTATATAGCAATACACTCAACAAATGGCTATGGGTTGACCCGACTTTTGACGCCTATGTTATGGACGAAAATGGTACAATGCTGTCTATTGCTGAGGTGCGCGAGCGTCTTCGCACAGACAAACCGTTGCAACTAAACGACTATGCTAATTGGAATCACAAGTCGAAGCAGACCAAGGAGTATTACATTGACACTTATATGGCCAAGAATCTCTACTATCTCGTCTGCATGGAGGAGGCAAGATTCAACCACGAGACCTTCATTGAAGGAGAGGCCTACCGCTATATTGCACTAATGCCCTACGATGAGATAAACAAGGGGTCGAATTCAATAAAATGGAACTACGTATGTATCAGCGATGATGAGGTATTCTGGCAATCGCCATACGAGGAGTAATAAAAATAGAAAAAGCCGTCTTCGTGACGGCTTTTCTATTTTACCAATAACACCACGGCGTGGGTAGATACTCCCTCCTCACGCCCCTCAAAGCCGAGATGCTCGGTAGTGGTGGCCTTAACCGACACCCTATCGATAGTCAGTTCCATAACCTCGGCCAATGTTGCACGCATGGTATCAATATGGGAACGTAACTTCGGGCGCTGCATGGCAATGGTACAATCTACATTTGATATTGAGTAACCCTGCTCCTTCACCACCTCACACACACGACGCAGAAGAATCTTCGAGTCGATACCCTTAAACTCGGCCGAGGTGTCGGGGAATAACTTTCCTATATCACCCAACGCCAAAGCTCCGAGCAACGCATCGCATATTGCGTGTATGGCTACATCGCCATCCGAGTGCGCAACACACCCCTTCATATGTTCAATCTTCACACCGCCCAAATAGAGAGGAAGCCCCTCTGCCAAGGCATGTACATCGTATCCATGTCCAATTCTAATATCCATATCTTATAATTTTAATCTTCGCATAACACCCAATATCACACGTCGCAACTCTCGATGTAGGCTCAACCACATACAAGACATTGTATGCCAGCGACGACTGCTACACTCTACGCTTCTACCCGACGGGCGAACAATGGTTTTAACAAGGGCTATAATATCGTTGCGGGTTACAATCTCCTGACGTTTATAGTTCCCATCGCCCTCGAAGACAATCGTATCGCCATCTATTCTCGCCACGCGATGCATGACATACGTGTCATTATAGCGGAACAGCATTATCGCGCCACACTGAATATCGGCATCCGTATGACGACACATAATAACCTTATCGCGTCTATCTCGCAACAGAGGACGCATACTATTACCCTTGACCAATATGGTTACATCTCGACCTTCGGCCAAAAGTTGTTCCACCTCGGCAAAGAATATATTATTATTAACTATCATACGCCAAAAATCGTATTATAAGACAACTTTGCGGCATCGACATCGGGCAGACACTCAAGATGATATACAGCCACCGACCCCACCACAGCCGACAGCACACCCATCAGTGCATCTTCCAACACAGAGTCAAATGCAAAAGCTGGTGGCAGCGATGGCAGTAACGCCCCGATAGCCTGCACCCCACGCAGACGACGCATACTGTTATGCGGTGCTTGTGACAGACGTACAATGGCACGAATCGGATAGCTCTCATTTTTATAGCATGGAGTCTTACCACTCCACGGCGAGCCATAGGCCACAACTTTACCATCACTCAAACCGACAAATGGGCTGTCGTCATTAAGTAACGTGGCTCCCTCGATATTCTCACGCCAAAGACGGGTATGAGTACTCTTGCCCGTACCAGACTCTCCGAGGAACATCACAGCCTGATTGTTACAAACTATAACCGACGAATGAACGGCCGATATTACACGCCGCACTGACGAAATATTAAGCATAAACCAAAGGCCGAATCGCAAAAACGAGTAGTTTACACTCCCTAAACCAGCATTGGTCTGCACCCGACCTGTATCGTTAAGAGGACATAGGAAGATATGTTGCTGCTGAGGTTTTGTGATGGTGAGAATATAATTTTTCTCGCTACGCAGGAATTCACACTCAGCATCGCCCTCGGCAAAATCGAAACGGGTGAGCGACTCACACGCCTCCCCATCAAGAGAGATATGACATCCGCTCTCAATAATTACATCACACTCCGACTGAGAGTCACACTCCACAGCAAAGGGTTTGAATCCAGACAACCTATCCTCAAAGTCGTCAAATGCCAGACCCATCACGCGCAGGCGCATATTGGCCACAATATAATCGTGCATAGTCATTATAATTACACTGCCACAGGGCTATTATTAATGCAAATATAGAAAATATTTTCATCTTAGGCCGAAAGATTTTGAGATAGACAAACATTTTCCTATTTTTGCACTCGAATTTAAGGTTCATTTTTTATGATTAGCAGAAGAATGCTCAGAATTAAGGTCGTTAAGGCCTTATATGCCCACATGAAGTCGGATGCCGACTCACTGATGGCCTCAGAAAAGATGCTCGTAACGTCTATTGACAAGACTTACGACCTCTATTTTCTTATGTTGTCACTCATCGCTGAAATGGCACACTATGCCGAGCAGCGTCAGGAGATGGCCAAGAAGAAGCAATTACCCACCTACGAAGATCTTAACCCCAATCGTAAGTTTGTCGACAACGCTGTCGTTCGTCTAATCGCTCAAAGCGACTCGGTGAATGACTACTTGGCTGCACGCAAACTCTCATGGGCACAATATCCCGAACTTATCAAGTCGTTGTTTGCGCAGTTGGAGCAGAGCGACTACTACCAGAAGTACATGACTTCGCAGGAGCGTTCGTTCCGTGAGGATTTGGCTCTCGTAACCGAGTTCTACACTCGCGAGCTGGAGGAGTCGGAGGCGTTGGAGAATGTTCTGGACGAGATGTCAATTCTGTGGAACGATGACTTGGGCTTCGCCCTGATTATGGTGACACGCACACTCTCGAATATGCGTCCCTCGCACGTCGAGGTTAAGGTGCTGCCCAAGTTCAAGAGTATCGAGGATTTGGACTTTGCCCGCGAGCTTTTCTCTAAAGCCGCAGTAAACTTCGACGACTATCAGGAGGAGATTGAGAAGTACACCCGCAACTGGGATGTGGAGCGTATTGCTTTCATGGATAACCTCATTATGGCAACAGCCATGGCCGAGCTGGTGACATTCCCGTCAATTCCCGTAAAGGTTACTCTTGACGAGTATATTGAGATTGCGAAGTTCTACTCTACACACGGCAGTAGCACCTTCATCAACGGTATTCTCGATAAGATTGTCGCTACACTCACAGCCGAGGGTAGGATTAACAAGAGTGGCCGCGGCCTGATATAATGAAATCTCTGATAGGATATATCACGGCAGCCATTCTGCTCTGTTCGGCATGTGGAGGCAATCAGCCTAAGACAGATAAGCAGAGTGCTTCAACCTCGTCGAACAATATCGTTAACACGCAATCGATTGGTATCGGCTCCGAGGCTATTGAGCAAGGCACGTCCGACACCCTACGTTTCGGGAAGATGCGTTCGGGTGAGATTATCGCCAAAACGCTACGTGTGGAGAACAAGTGTGACCACCCTATCGTCCTGCTTCGCCACACCACAACGTGCGGATGTATTAAAATCAGCTACGACCGTAAGCCCATAGCACCGCAAGGCAGTGCAGAGATACGTTTTGAGTTCGACACGCGTACACTGCATGGCTGGCAAATGAAACTTATGGAGTTTTATTTCGCCGAAAAGGGCAAACCGATGAAGATATATGCCGAAGCAGAGGTGGAATAAGGTTGCTATTTACGAATAATTCGTATCTTTGTACCGCTCGCAAGCGGGTGACAGGTAGAAACAAAACTAAAAAACGATAAAACTATGATTAATTTGCTTCAAGCAGATGCTGCAGCTGCAGCACAGCCCGGCATGGGTGGTTTTTGGATCATGATGTTGCTCATGATCGTTGTAATGTACTTTTTCATGTGGCGTCCTGAGTCAAAGCGCCGTAAGGAGATGGCCAAGTTCCGCGAGGGCTTGAAGAAGGGCGACAAGATTATCACTGCTGGTGGTATCTACGCCGTAGTTAAGGAGGTTAAGGCTGGCGAGCCTACCATTCTTATCGAGGTTGATAGCAACGTAACACTCCGCATCGACAAGAATATGGTTGTTGCTGACAACTCACAGTTGCAGAAGTAATTCTCTTTCGAGAAAAAACTCCCGACTTGAAAATCAAGTCGGGAGTTTTTTTATATCTCATCCTCGGTTAGGAAGGGCTGAAAACCATTCTCCTCGCGGGCACGCTGCTTGGGCGTAAGGAAGTAGATGCA
Organism: uncultured Alistipes sp.; assembly: GCA_964385905.1. Lineage (GTDB taxonomy): Bacteria > Bacteroidota > Bacteroidia > Bacteroidales > Rikenellaceae > Alistipes. Next base: position 3,270 of record CAYLRH010000039.1, on the reverse strand, counting down.
ATGGCCCTCGGTGCAGAGTTCGCCTGCGGCATCGAATAGTTCCACATTAATATCAATCACCTGACGGCGTTGGCGCGTAACGCGGGCACGCAGGGTGATATGCTCTTGAGCAATTACCACCTGCTTCTTGTAACGCATCTCAAGATGTGATGTCACGCCGCTGGTCTGGAACTTACGGAATATCACCCAACTTGCAATCTCATCCACCAGCACAGCCTGCACTCCACCGTGCAGAGTATTGCGCCAGCTCTCAAACTGCACCCTCGGATGCCAGTGGCAGACAATATCGTCGCCATCCTCGAAAAACTCCATCTTCAGACCCGACTCATTGTTAGGGTCACAGCCGTAGCAGTGGTATGTGGGCTCGCCCACCCACGGGTTTATAATCTTCTTCATATCTACTTTATCATAAGGCGCAACGCGCGAGCCAACTGGTCGGGACACGACGTACCCTTACCTCCACAATTAATACCCTCCAAACGGGCAATAACCTCCTCGGCCTTCATTCCACGTACCAACATTGAGATACCTTGTGTATTGCCTTGGCAACCGCCCATAAACCGCACACTCTTTACCACATCGCCCTCCAACTCGATGGCAATAGCCTGCGAACAGACACCTTTAGTGGGATATACTATCTTCTTGTTCATATTCTTTTTACTTAAAATTCATCCACAAAGATAAATAATTTACACGAATCGGCTCCATTCGCGCTAAAAATCGAGCAAATCTAAATACAATTTTGTACATTTGTAGAAAATTTACGCATACAATGTACGACGTTATAGTTATAGGTGCCGGAGCAGCCGGCCTGATGGCCGCAGCAACGGCAGCACGCAATGGCAAGAGTGTTCTTCTGATGGAGAAGATGGAGAAGGCTGGCCGTAAGATTCGCATTTCGGGTAAAGGCCGCTGTAATCTCACCAATGCACGCCCACCAGAGGAGTTCCGCGAAGCAATACGCACCAATGCCGACTTCTTCGATGTAGCTTTTGCCGAGTTTAATAATAAAGCGACGATTCGTTTCTTCGAGCGCATAGGCGTCAAGCTCGACATCGAGCGTGGTCAGCGCGTTTTCCCCAAGAGCGGAAAGGCGTGGGATATCGCCAACGCTTTGGTAGACTACTGCTTGGATAATGGCGTAGAGATTGCCTACAATTCTCGCGTGAGCGACATCTTGACCATCGATGGCAAGGTATATGGCGTGAAATATTTCAACAAGCGCGGTTTCGAGCGTAAGGAGGAGGCCGAGAATGTTATTATAGCAACGGGAGGTGTCAGCTATCCCGGCACAGGCTCTACGGGTGACGGATACGATTTTGCCGACCGTGTGGGACACACTATCGAGGAGGTACGTCCATCGCTCACCCCCCTACGCACGTCGCACCCTCAGCGCAAATTCTTGGATGGATTGTTGCTGAAGAATATCAATGCAAAGTTGTATGTAGACAACGAGTTGGTACGCGAGGAGTTTGGCGAGATAAGTTTCTCGGAGCGTGGCATCGAGGGAGCTGTGGCTCTGCGAGTGAGCCGCGATGCGGTAGATGCACTGATTGACGAGAAGAAGGTAAAACTTGTAATCGACATGAAACCAGCTCTAACGGAGGAGATACTCTTCGACCGCATAAAGCGAGAGATTAGCGAGATGCAGCCCGATGAATTCTTCTCGGAGTTATTGCGCAAGCTCGTGCCGAAGCACTTCGTGATACCTATTGCGCATGAATTAGACGTACACTCAAAGAACTATATCCGCAAGGTTACCGATGCCGAAATAAACCGTTTGATTAAGGTTTTGAAGGGCATGGTGTTCCCCATCACCGACTATGCTCCATTTGAGTATGCCGTTGTGACTGCCGGAGGCGTATGCTGCGACGAGGTTAACAAATACACTATGGAGTCGCTCAAGGTCAAGGGATTGTACTTTGCAGGTGAGGTTCTCGACATCGACGCAAATACGGGAGGATACAACCTTCAGATTGCCTTCTCGACAGGTCGTTTGGCGGGACAACTGAAAAAGTAATGAAGATAACGGGTAGAAACATAAAACGCCGTTTGTACGGTCTGCGCACGCTGCCGTCAAACCTTAAAAGGGCACGATATTTTCGTGGCCACGGCGTTCATTCGCCCTATGTTTATGCCATCGTACGCGATGTTTTCATGCGCTCGAAACTCAGCACCGACCGATGTGACCTATACAACCTTCTCATCGAGAAGAAGGTATCCCAGCGTCGAGCCATACAATTACAAAACCTGCTTGTACACTGCAAATACGACACCTTCAAGATAGATTGCCCAACGAAGCAGATTAAAGGGTGCAATATGGTCATCGCCACCATCGACATCCCAGCCGAGGAGCTTGCTGCAATGGCTGATAAGGCTCGCGAGGAGCATATAACGCTCTGCATAATGTCGCCATCGCTGGACCAGCAACGCGACAATGCTTGCAAGGCTATTGTCGAAACACACCCTTGTACGAGTGTCGATAATCGTGGCTATCTGCTTCTATTTAACAACCATTTACCGAAACAAAAGTTCAGATTATGAAGATATATACCAAAGGTGGCGACAAGGGTCACACATCTCTCATCGGTGGAGAGCGTGTTCCAAAATATGATTTGCGTGTAGAGGCGTATGGTACAGTAGATGAGCTGACAGCCTTCACAGCCCTGCTGGCCGACAAGTTCATGGGCGCAGGAGAATTTTCCTCACACGAACAGCAGTTGCGCCGCATCGAGTCACAACTTATGACCGTAGCAGCCCTGCTCGCTGTTGGCAAGGGTGGCGAGGATAAGGTTGCTGGCCTGAAGAGCAGTGCTACCGAGGAGTTGGAGGCATGGATTGATGATATGCAGGAGCGCCTGCCAGCCATCACAAAGTTCACCATACCGGGTGGTGACGAGCGTATCTCGCTATGCCACGTGTGCCGCACCATATGCCGTCGAGCCGAGCGTGCAGCATTGCGTGCCGCCGAACAGCACCCCATAGATACTGCGGCGACGATATATCTCAACCGACTATCCGATTATTTCTATCTGTTGGGGCGTAGCGTAACCGTCATTACAAATAGTGACGAGATATTATGGATTCCGTAGCGAGATGAACATCCGCCCAACCGATGCAAACATTTGGAGGTAATGATATTAGCTATTTCTGGTATATATATGCAACAATAAGTTGAATCGGAGCATAAATATTATATCAAAACATTTGCATTTACCATTTTTTCTGTATATTTGCGCCCGATTAAGACGTAGCATATGCGAAATTAAT
>CAYLRH010000038.1:0-8321 GCA_964385905.1 uncultured Alistipes sp. | reverse complement strand
GAATATGAATTGGAGGAACCGTATAACGTCGTGAAGGTTGCTCCCGGGCAGATTGTCTCCATCGAGAAGGTGAGTGCCGATTTTGATGCCCACGTTATGCTCCTCTCAAGGCGTTTTATTGAGAGTTTGTTGGTGTATATTAACGGTTCGGTACCTTTGCAGTTAGGTGCTGGTACGTCTATCGAACATCACGATTCGGCGATTATTAATTCAATAACTATGGTGTCAAACGCGATACGTCGTTGCGTACAGGATAAGAGTAATCCATACCGTTTGCAGGTCGTGCAGCATTTGATAATGGCTATATTTTACAGTTCGGAGCAGATTCGTAATGTTAGGCCGGAGGAGAAGCCCCGTACCAATGCAGATGTGTTGTCAAAGGAGTTTCTGGGGTTGATGAAGGAAAATTTCCGCAAGGAGCGTCAACTCAAGTTTTATGCCGATAAGTTGTGCATTACGCCCCGTTATCTGTCGCGAGTCGTGAAGGAGAGTACGGGCTCGTCGGCAGCCGATTGGATTGAGCGTAGCGTAGTGCTGGAGGCACGTGCTTTGCTGAAATCTACAAATATGACCGTGCAGCAGATTAGCGATGAGTTGAATTTCCCGTCACAGACCTTTTTTGGAAAATATTTCAAGCGCAGGATTGGAATGTCGCCCAAGGAGTATCGCCGCATGGGATAGGTGTTTCATAATGGATATGAGGGTTGCCACAAATAGAGTTGGGCAACTCTTTTTTTTATTATTTTTTTGAAAAATGTGAATCAAAGGCGGTATAACGAATGATGCTTTTTTGTATATTTGTGATGCGCAAGCGTATGCTTGAAATCTTTTGTCGCCGATGGTAAATGTGCATGTAATTTGAAATAGCAAAAGATATGATATTTTCACTTGGGAGATACCTCTTTCGTTATGTGGCAAGCATTGTTTTTGTATGTTGCTTGCTGCTCTCGTCGTGCCGTTCGTACGATAATATAGCGATTGTTGGTATGCGCTGCGAATATGCGACGGAGCCTGTGGCGATTGATGGTGAGAAGGTGCGTTTTACATGGGTATATCAGCTCAATGATGGATTGTCGGGTTTGACTCAGCATAATGTAGAGGTACGTATTGCCGAATCGGAGCAGGCGTTGGCAGATGCTACACAATGTACGACGACGAGTAATAAAATCCGCACCTCACGTCCTTTCGTGGAGTTGTCTACGGCGGCGTTACGTGCCGAGAGCCGTTATTGCTGGCAGGTGAGGGTGTATAATAATGTGGGGCGCGAGATTATATGCTCGCCCGTAGAGTGGTTTTCAACGGCTAAGTTACATGACCATGAGTGGCAGGGAGAGTGGATAACAGACTCCTATGATAAGGATTTCCAGCCTGCACCTATGTTCCGCAAACGATTCTCGACAAAGGGTGATGTCGCTTCGGCAAAATTGTATATCAGTGCTGCGGGATATTACGATGCGAAGATTAATGGTGAGCGCGTGTCTAAGGATTGGCTTAATCCGGCGTTTACGCACTACGACAAGCGCAATCTATATCTTGTTCACGATGTTACGGAGCTTCTGCGCAAGGGTGACAATGTAATTACTGCCACGCTCGGCAATGGTTTCTATAACGAATATACGGGAATGACTGTCTGGGATTACGAGGATGCCCGTTGGCGTAATCGTCCTCGTATGATTTGCGAGTTGCAGATAGAGTATACGAATGGACAGAAGGAGGTCGTTGTGTCGGACTCATCGTGGCGAACAGCTACGGGTGAGGTGCGAGGCAATGTGATATACGCTGGTGATATTGTCGATGCCCGCCTTGCCGTTGAGGGGTGGGATGACCCTCAGATGGATGATAGCGAGTATGCTTTGGCCATCGAGTGTGAGGCACCGTCGTCACAGCTTGTGGCGCAGCAGATGGCGCCTATCCGTGCGAGTGAGACGGTAGAGCCTACGGCGATGAAACAAATCTCGGATAGGGAATATGTGTTTACGTTTGCTGAGAATATGGCTGGCGTGTGCAGTTTGGATATTCGTGGCGAAAAGGGAACACGTGTCGAGATGGAGCATGGTGAATTGCTGAAGGCCGACTCTACCGTAGAGATGGGTAATATTGCCATCTATGCCGAAAAGGTTGGTGACGCATCGTTCCAACAGGATGTGTTTATCCTGAAGGGAGATACATTAGAGAGCTTTACTCCTCGATTCCATTACAATGGCTTCCAGTATGTTACGGTGCGAGCCAATAAGCCCATTGAGTTGACGCGCAAGAGCCTGAAGGCGCATTTCCTGCATACCGATGTAGAGTCGGTGGGTGATTTCCGCTCTTCGAACGAGATGATGAACAAGCTGTGGCGAGCTGTAAGACGTTCGTACCTGAGTAACCTATACGGTATCCCGACCGATTGCCCACATCGCGAAAAGAATGGCTGGACGGCTGATGCTCACGTAAGTATCGATATTGCCCTGACAAATTATGATGCGATTCTCGCCTACGAAAAGTGGATAGACGACTTTGTGGATAACCAGCGTGATGATGGCTCTATCTCAGGTATTATTCCGAGTGCAGGGTGGGGATATGCCGATTGGATTGGACCTGTGTGGGATGCTGCCATGTTCATAATCCCCAATGCGTTATATAACTATTATGGCGATAAACGCGCTATCGAGAAGATTTATCCTACGGCGGAGCGTTATTTGCGTTATCTCGCCTCGCGAGAGAATGATGAGGGTACGGTAACTTACGGTATCGGTGATTGGTGTTACTATAAAACACAGACTCCTACCGACTTTACCACTACATGTTTCTACTATTATGACAATATCCTGATGGCTCGCTTTGCCGAGTTGTTGGGCTATGACCCTTTCCCGTATCAGACCAAGGCTATTGTGTTGCGCGAGCTGATAAACAATAAATATCTTGATAAAACCACAGGCCTCTATTCTATTGGAAAGATTACGGCTCAGGCCCTTCCATTGGCTTTGGGTATCGTGCCCGAGGAGTTGGAGAAGTTGGTTGCATCGCGTTTGAATGAGGCGGTGGTGAGTGGTGATTATGTATGTGATTTTGGTCTGCTGGGCAGTAAATATACGTTACGTATGTTGGTCAAGTATGGTTATGTAGAGACAGCATACCGCCTTGCCACGCAGACGCGTCGTCCATCGTGGGGTAATTGGATTGAGAATGGCTTTACCACACCGCTTGAGACGTGGGCTATACGCGATAATTTTGCAGACTCGTCAGCCAACCACGTATTCTTTGGTGATATTGCAGCGTGGATGCAGAGCGATCTGGCCGGCATAAATTATGATGAGTCGAAGCCCGGATTCGAGAATATCATCATACGTCCCCATTTCCCTGAGGAGATGGAGTGGGCTGAGGCCTCATACCGTTCGGTGCGGGGTGTGATACACTCGGCATGGCATCGCAGTCGTAGCCACAATCGTATCATATTGGAGGTCACGATTCCCGTAAACACTACGGCAACGATATATACCGATGGCGTTTATCGTGTTAAGGGTAATGGTAAACCATTGCGTTTTATAGTCAACGCACGTGCAGTGAAGAGTAAATATAATACATGATTTAGATATGAGAAATACAGTTATTACCATCCTGTTAATCGCTATTTTTTGTGGTCTGACAGCCTGCCGGCAGCGAGTTGGAGGAGGTGATAAATCTACCGATACAGAGGTTGTGCAGGAGCCTATGGTTAAGCAGGTGAGAAAATTTATACCCGCCCTGCCTCCATCTACGCTTAATCCTGAGGAGCATAGAGCCTATATGATTGACCACTATTGGGATAAGTTCGACTTTTCGGACACTTTGTTTATTGCCGAGGTTGATACATCGCATATGGCCACAGCCTTTGCTATCTACGCGGCGGGATATGTCCCCGATTCATTATCTCATAGTGCCATGTCGCGCCTTATGCAGCGGGCAGCCACCTCGCGTCGTATGTTCGATTACTTTATGATGCTTTCGGAGATGGTACTGCATGATCCCAACTCTCCACTGCGTAACGACGAGAAGTATATTCCCGTGCTGGAGGCAGCGCTGAAGACTTCGTTCTATGATGAGTATGAGCGTATGCCTTATGAGTTTGACCTCAAGATAGCTATGCAGAATAGGGTGGGGCATAAGGCGAATGACTTTGTATATACATTGGCTTCGGAGCGCTCGGAGCGTATGCATAACGTGAAGGCGGAATACCTACTTATATTTATTAGTAACCCCGGCTGTCCGATGTGTCGCGAGATTAAAGAGCAGCTTTTGGCCTCGCCGTTACTGAACGAGTTGGCTGAGAGGGGGACATTCAAGGTGCTTGTTATCTATCCCGATAACGACTTGGTTGCATGGCGTGAACATTTGAACGACTATCCTGCATCGTGGATTAATGCCTACGATAAGGGAGGAGTTATCACCCGCGATAGGTTGTATGATTTGAAGGCTATACCAGCATTGTATCTGCTCAATAAGGATAAGATTGTTATGGCGAAGGATTGTACCGATGTTGAGCTTGTCGAGCATCTTATATCTGAGGCGGAAACACTATAAGCAACACTTATGCGACGATAAATAATAGTGATTAAAAAACTATTGCGAAGGTGAAAAAACACCCTATCTTTGCATCAGGAAAAGATAAGAAAACTATAAAACAAACAAATTAAAACTTAAAGATTATGGCTAAGAAATTTCGTTGCACAGTATGTGGTTATATTCATGAGGGTGATGCGGCTCCCGAGAAGTGTCCGCTTTGCAAGGTCCCCGCAGAGAAGTTCGTTGAGATAGAGGAGAAGGATGGCGCACTTGAGTTCGCTACCGAGCATAAGTTGGGTGATGGCAAGGGTGCCAGCGAGGAGCTCTGGAAGGGCTTGCAGGAGCACTTCATGGGTGAGTGTACCGAGGTAGGTATGTATTTGGCAATGAGCCGTCAGGCTGACCGTGAGGGCTATCCTGAGGTTGCTGAGGCTTTCAAGCGCTACGCTTGGGAGGAGGCAGAGCACGCATCGAAGATTGCCGAGCTTATCGGTGAGGTAGTTTGGGATACAAAGACCAACCTCTACAAGCGTATGAACGCTGAGGAGGGCGCTTGCGAGGATAAGTTCCGTTTGGCAGTGTTGGCAAAGCAGGAGAACCTCGACGCTATCCACGACACAATCCACGAGATGGCAAAGGACGAGGCTCGTCATGGTGCTGGCTTCCAGGGACTTTATAACCGCTATTTTAAGGAGTAGTTAGTAAGTTAATAAAGGAGAGGGTGTCCAACTGATGTTGTGACACCCTCTTTCATTTTTTAAGCAGGGTACATCTTTATGCTACCCGCAGTCTTACCCCATTGTCGCCATTCGCTTCAATCGTAACACTCCCGCCAGAGAGTAACTCCCCGTCAATTATCAACGATGTAAGCGGCTCTTCGATGTGGTCGAGCAACTTGCGGCGTAGCGCCCGAACTCCATACCGCGATTCGTAACCTATTGTGGCAAGGCGACGTTTTGCATCATCGGTTATTATTACATTGTAACCCAGCCGCTTGGTACGAGAGAAGATATTTTCCAACTCAAGTTCAATAATCTGCTCCACATCATCTATGGTCAGCGTGCGGAAATGTATGATATCGTCTATACGATTCAAAAATTCTGGTGCAAACATGCTCTCCAATGCCTTGCGGTACTCTGTGTTTGGAGCTACATCGACATTATTCTCTTTTGAAGGGGTATTATATCCAACCAGTATAGTCCGCTCGTTAGCCATGCGAGAGCCAACATTCGAGGTCATTATTATTACCGTATTGCGGAAATCGACCTTGCGTCCCGAACCATCAGTTAGGTGCCCCTCGTCAAAAATTTGTAGCATGGTGTTGAATACGTCGGGATGCGCCTTCTCCACCTCGTCGAAAAGAACTACGGCATAGGGCTGGCGTCGTACAGCCTCGGTCAGCTGACCTCCCTCGCCATATCCAACGTATCCCGGTGGAGAGCCTATAAGGCGCGAGACATTGTGCTTCTCGCTATATTCTGACATATCGACACGAATCAGCCCTTGCTTGTGGTCAAATAACCACTTCGATAACTCTTTGGCGAGAAGTGTTTTGCCAACACCCGTAGGGCCTACGAACATAAATACTCCTATGGGGCGCTCGCCCTCCTTTAGTCCGATACGTGATCGCTGGAGCGATCGCGATACTCGTTCTACGGCCTCTCGTTGCCCTATAACACGACTGTGCAGGTAATCGGCCAATGAGCGTAGGCGTTCAGCCTCATTATGAGAGATACGCTCGGCGGGAATGCCTGTCATAGAGGTTATGACACGCTCCACATCCTCTAATTCAATCTGCACGGGTTGCTCTTGCAGTGTACGATACCACTCTGCACGTTGCTTGTTAAGGCGTGATTTGAGCGCCACCTCTTTGAGTCGGGCGGTGGCTGCCTTTTCGTATATGAGCGCAGAAACAGCCTCGCGTCGTTCGTGTGTAGCCTCTTGAATCTGTCGCTCAATGGCGCTTATCGCCTCAGGCTCATGTGCAGTACGTATGCAGCATCGAGATCCCGCTTCGTCAAGTACGTCGATAGCTTTGTCGGGGAAATGCCTATCCGTTATATAGCGTTCTGAGAGCGTGACACATGCCCGTAGAGCCTCCTCGGTGTATCTTACATTGTGGTATTGCTCATAGTGTGGAGCTATGTTTCGCAGTATCACGAGTGTCTGCTCGGCCGTAGTAGGCTCTACGATAACCTTCTGAAAACGACGCTCCAACGCTGAGTCACACTCTATATTCTCGCGAAACTCGTCAAGTGTGGTAGCACCGATTGTCTGCATCTGGCCACGTGCTAACGCAGGCTTTAAGATATTTGCTGTGTCAAGACTCCCCTGTGTGGCTCCTGCTCCTACGATGGTATGTATTTCGTCGATAAATATAATTGTATCGTCGGCCCTACGCAGTTCGTCTATGAGTTGTTGCATTCGTTCCTCAAATTCACCTCTGTATTTGGTGCCGGCAACGAGTGCTGCAATATCTAACGAGAAGATTCGCTTATTACGAATGTTGTAGGGCACCTTCCCCGTAGCTATCCGCAATGCCAAGCCCTCCACGATGGCGCTCTTTCCGACACCGGCCTCACCTATGAGAATGGGGTTGTTCTTTTTGCGACGCGAAAGTATCTGAATGACACGCTCTATCTCCGCATCACGTCCGATGACGGGGTCAATCTTGCCTTCATGCGCCATGCGGGTGAGGTCTGTACCAAATCTTTCGAGTGAGGCAGAGCCCTCTTTGCTGTGCAATTTGGTCTCAAAACCCTCTGATAGTGAGAATTGTATTGGCGACTGCATCCCCTCGCTCGTATCGGATATCTCACGCATGGCAGACGATATATCGTGTGCCGATATGCCATATTGTGCCAATATCTGCGATGTGGCGGTGGTTGTGTCGGCAACGATGTCGCATAGGACGTGAGCTGTTGATATATGACGTGCCGAGATATGTTCGTTTTGAAGATTCTCTCGATATGAGAGCAGGAACTCCTCGGCAGATGAGGTTTCGTGAATAGGTTGTGTGCGTATAAGGTTTTCGATGCGTGTTGGGATTTGGAATAACTCCCAATGTTTGAGTTTCATGGCAAGTACACGATGGGCCATTGTCCCATCCTCACGCAGAATCTCTAACGCAACATGGTCCTTGAATGAGTGGCGGATGTTATTCTTGGTCATGTCAAATGCCACACGGGCAAGAATAGCATCCAGAATCTTTGAAATCTTATTTCCCATATATACTCCGTTTTCATTTTCGGCAATATAACGGAGTGGGAGAATGAAATATTATGTTAAAAGCTATTGCGCATGTCGAGGCCACTCGCCAATCTCCATATCGCGAATATCGTCGCCATCAATGGTGAAGCGTATGGCTGTTCTGACCTTGTGAAAACCATATTGGCCGGCCGCACCAGGATTTATGTGCAGAAGTTGATACACAGGGTCGAAGATAACTTTAAGTATGTGAGAGTGCCCTGCGATGAAGATATCGGGGCGTGCGCTCTGTATCATCCTTACGGCTTGGGGTGAGTAGTGGCGGGGGTAGCCACCAATGTGAGTTATAAGCACACGCTTATTCTCGCACTCGAAGAATGAGAACTCATTGAATGCTCGACGCATAACGCCTCCATCTATATTGCCATACACACCTTTCAAGGGCTTGAATGAGGCTATCTCATCGGCCAACTCCATTGACCCGAAATCTCCAGCATGCCAAATCTCATCCACATCCTTGAGAAAGTTCCGCAGGATATCATCGAAGGTGCCGTGCGTATCGGATATTACACCTATGCGTTTCATCTCAA
>CAYLRH010000037.1:0-8390 GCA_964385905.1 uncultured Alistipes sp. | reverse complement strand
GAGGCCATCGGTCACGCCGACAAGATGATGGATATCACGGTTGCTATCGACAAACTGGAGAAGATTGGTCTAGATAATGTCAAGGCCGAGCTTGCTGGTCGCGGATTGGAGCAGGAAGCGATTGATAAACTTCAGCCGATACTTGAGCTTAGCGGTACTAACTCGGAGAAATTAGCTAAGTTACGCGAGGTTATTGGCTGCTCGGAGACAGGCGTCAAGGGTATCGAGGAGATGAGCGAGATATTTGGCTATGTGGAGCGTCTCGGCTTGCAGTTGCCCATTGAGCTAGACCTCTCGTTGGCACGTGGTTTGAACTATTACACAGGAGCTATCTTCGAGGTGAAGGCTATGGATTACGCTATCGGCTCAATCTGTGGCGGTGGTCGTTACGACGACCTGACGGGTATTTTTGGTTTGCCTAACACTTCGGGTGTAGGTATTTCGTTTGGTGCTGACCGTATCTACGATGTTATGGTAGGTCTGGATTTGTTCCCCGAGGAGGTTAACTTTACTACGAAAGTTATGTTCGTAAACCTCGGCATGGAGGAGCAGATGGCATCGCTCGGTATTATCCGCACGTTGCGCGATAAAGGTATTGCTGCAGAGATATATCCCGAGGCGGCCAAGATGAAGAAGCAGATGGAGTATGCTAACCGTCGCATGATACCGTATGTTGTAATCATTGGTAGCAACGAGCTTGCGGAGAGTAAGGCTACCGTTAAGAATATGCGTACCGGTGAGCAGGCAAGCGTTAGCTTCGAAGCTGTGGCCGATGAATTAAAATAGAATAGTCGTGAAAAGAGTTGTATATGTAGTCTTTCTTGTTGTTGTGAGTGTCCTGCCGTTTGCGGTTAGCGCCCAGCAGTCAAGAAATGCCACAGTGCAACTTCAGAAGCTAAATAACTTCTATCGCTATCTTAATGGTATGTATGTCGATAGCCTCGACATGAAGCCTATCGTTGAGAGTGCCATTAGAGGTATGTTGGCGGAACTTGATCCCCACTCTGCTTATCTCGATAAGGAGGAGATGGATGCCGCACGCGAGACTACCGTTGGGGAGTTTAGCGGTATAGGTATTGAGTATAATATCCACAACGACTCGATTATGGTGGTAAATACGGTGTCGCAAGGCCCTGCCGAGCGCGTGGGGTTGTTGCCTAATGACCGTATTGTTGAGATTGATGGTGCGAACGTCGTGGGAATCAAGCGAGATGATGTCCCGCCCAAATTGCGAGGTCCGCGTGGAAGCGTAGTGAAGATTGGTGTAGTGCGCAGAGGTGTTGCGGAGGTGTTACCCTTTACCATCGAGCGCGATAATATCCCTATCAATACGATTGATGCGGCCTATGTTGCCAGCGAGGGCGTGGGATATATTAAGCTGAATCGTTTTGGTAAAACGACCATGCAGGAGTTCCGTGAGGCTATGGCCAAGTTGTCGGGGATAGATGCCCTTATTCTCGATTTGAGTGGCAATAGCGGAGGTTTGTTGAATCAGGCTGTGGAGTTGGCTGGTTACTTCCTTCCGCAAGACAGTCAGGTGGTATCTGTCGAGGGACGTGCCATGGGTATTGAGCGCCTGCGTGCCAAAAAGGGCGGAGAGTTTGATGGCCGACTGGTTGTTATTATCGATGAGAGTTCTGCATCTGGCAGTGAACTTGTCGCAGGAGCCTTGCAGGATTGGGATCGTGCTGTGATTGTCGGACGTGATAGTTATGGTAAGGGGCTGGTGCAACGAGAGATACCTATGGGTGATGGCTCGGCGGTGCGTCTTACGGTAGCACGCTATCATACCCCGTCGGGGCGCGTTATTCAGCGACCTTACGAGAAGGGACATAAGGATGATTATTACAAAGCACATGTAAATCGTCTGAAAGGAGATGACACGGAAGAGTCGAGCGAAGATCTCCCTGAATATAAAACCTTACGCTCGCGTCGTACGGTGTATGGCGGCGGAGGAATTAAGCCCGATGTGTATATCGTCAACGATACCACGCGAGTGAGTGATTATATGGTTAAACTCGTTGCGCAGGGTGTGTATAATGAGTTTATGATGGATTACATGGACCGTAATCGTCAGAAGCTCAAGGAGAGATACCCTACTTTTGGGGAGTTTAACGAGTCGTTTGATTTTACCGATGACGATATGAAACGTCTGGTAAATATGGCGATGAGTAAAGGTGTTGAGTATGATGAGGCTGGATACACACATTCGCAAATGCTAATGTGCAGTCAGCTTGCTGCATTGGTAGCACAACGCCTTTATGGAGTGAGTGAGTCTTACCAGCTCCTTAATCCGCGAGTGAATATCTCGTATGTTAGGGCGTTGGAGATTATCACTAATTGGACAGACGAGGGGGAGAGTTTGCTGAATCCGAAGGAGTAGAGATGCTCTTGCTCGTTTTGATTGGATGAAATAATGGCAAAGTTGATGTGGACTATCTGCTTTGCTTGGATGAATAATAACCCGAAACAACCTTTATTATGACATTTTACCCAGAGAATGAGACCCGTGCGGTGAGCAGCGAGGGTTTTGGCGATTCGGTATTTACCAAGATGGTTAAGGCCGGCCATCGCACCTACTTTATTGATGTTAAAACAACACGTTCGAATGATTACTTCTTGGCTATTACGGAGCTTAGGAAGAAGATTTTGCCTAATGGCAGTATTGTGAATGAACGCAATAAGGTATTTGTATATCAGGAGGATATGGAGAAATTTACGGAGGGCCTGACGGAAGCTGTCGAGTATATGCGCTCGGTGATGCCCGCGTCCACGCCGAAGGAGTAATAAGATGAAGAAATCGAGTGTCGTATTAGGCTTTAGCGGTGGTATGGATAGTGCAACGGCTGTGGGGTTGTTGCAATCTGCCGGATTGGATGTCGTGGCCTTGACACTTGATACCATAGGAGATAAGCAAATGTTGCAGCATGCCCGCTCTCGCGCAGAGGAGTTGGGTGTGCTGCATATTATTAAGGGCGTACAGGAGGATTTTAATTCGTCAATAATACACTACTTTGCAGATAGCTATCTTAAGGGACGGACGCCTGCTCCATGTACAATCTGCAATATGGCGATAAAGTGGAAGTATCTCCTCTCGGAGGCTGACCGTATGGAGGCGGAGTATATTGCCACGGGCCACTATTTTAATATCGAACAATACAACGGCCATTACTATGTGGCGCGTGCAAAGGATGAGCGTAAAGATCAGTCGTATTATCTGTGGGGCTTGTCGCAAGAGGTGCTTGCGCGAGCGATTACACCCATGGGCGATGTGATAAAGGAGGAGGTGAAGCGAGGCTTTGCCGATAAGCGAGAGAGTATGGGGCTATGTTTTTTGGCGGGTAAGAGCTATCGCGACTTTATGGCGGTTAACTACCCTGCCGCAATGAGTGTCGGAGATATTGTTGATATGAATGGAGAGGTTGTTGGTCGACATGATGGAGTAGCGTTCTATACAATTGGTCAAAAGCGAGGCTTGAATATCAGTAAGAATGGTTGTATTGTAGCAATTGATGCCGAGCGCAATAGACTTGTGGTTGGTGAAGATAAGAATCTGTATCATGCAACACTTGAGGTGGAAGATTGTAATATTGTTGACGAAGAGGAATTTATGCAATCAAATGATATCCGTGTCGTAGTGCGAGGTATAGGTCGTAATCCCGATGGTTTTATGCGCCGAGCAGAGCGGATAGAGAGTGGGTATCGCATTAGCCTTGATGACCCTGCTTGGGCTCCCGCGGTTGGACAACCGGTTGTTTTTTATCGACAAAATAGAGTTATCGGTGGCGGAATTTTGGAACGTTACTTCTAAAATAAGTTGAAAAACGTTATCTTTGCGCGCATTAAAATTAAGTTGAGATGAATATTGTAAAGAGATTATATGATTGGACACTCTCATGGGGTGATTCGCGTTGGGGCGGTTGGGCGCTCTTCTTTTTGGCTTTGGCCGAGTCGAGTTTCTTCCCTATCCCACCTGATGTGTTGCTTATCGCTCTCTGTTTGGGTGTTGTGACAAGGTCGTTCCGCTATGCCTTTATATGTTTGGCTGGATCTATCATTGGCGCTGTTATCGGCTATGCCATCGGATTCTTCTTGTGGCAAAATCCATCGGGTGAATACACCGCTTTGGCAAATTGGTTCTTCCAGCATGTATTCTCGATGGAGAGCTTCCAGAATGTAGGCGCTCTGTATGATAAGTATAATTTCTGGATTGTATTTACTGCTGGTTTCACGCCCCTGCCGTATAAAGTATTTACGATTTCGGGCGGATTGTTCCATATCAATTTTGCAATGTTTATCGTAGCCTCGATAATTTCGCGAGGTTTGCGTTTCTTCCTTATTGCGGGCCTTATTTGGAAATTTGGTGCGCCGATTAAGGGCTTTATTGATAAATATTTCAATCTGTTGGCGATAGCATTTACGGTGTTGCTTATCGGTTCATTCTTCTTGGTGGGTAAATTGTTGTAGTCATGCGTAGATTTGGTCTTATAGGTCGGACATTAGGTCATTCATTCTCGGCAAAGTATTTTGCGGAGAAGTTCGAGCGCGAGGGCTTGGTGCAGGAGTGTCGTTATGACCTCTTTGAGATGCCTGAAATATCGTGCGTGGAGGAGCTTATTGCAACGACCGAAGGCCTTGTGGGTTTTAATGTTACCATTCCCTATAAGCAGCAGATTATACCATATCTCAATGCATTGAGCGATGAGGCAAGAAATATTGGTGCGGTAAATTGTGTGAAATTATCGGCTGATGGTACGCTGACGGGTTATAATACCGATGTTGACGGCATTAGAATATCTTTGGATAAATTGCTTGGAGCAGCTGAGGTTGAGTCTGCTTTGGTGCTGGGTACGGGAGGTGCTTCGCAGGCTGTGCAGTATGTTCTCGCAGAGAGAGGAATACCCTTTTCGCTTGTGTCGCGTGATGGTACGAAGGGCAATATTACATACGATAATCTATCACCAGATGTGATGCGTGAAAATCACCTGATAATCAATGCGTCACCTGTCGGCATGTATCCCCATCATGACCAAGCTCCCGCCATTCCGTATCACTATCTTGGGGCGGATCACTACCTATTCGATTTGGTATATAATCCTGTGCGTACATTGTTCGTTGAGAGAGGTGCTGCACAGGGGGCGCACACCCTCTCTGGGCTTGATATGTTGTATGCTCAAGCCGAGGCCGCATGGAAAATATGGAACGAATAACTCTACTCTTTGGAGTAGGCTTCTAAAATCTCGTTTGCACGACTCTTGTCCTTGCTTTGTATGACAAGTTGTGCCGGTATGGCTCCAGTCGGATAGAGCGTTGACATGATCTCGTTTCTAATCATAGACCATACACCCTCACCTTCCAATAGCGAACGATCCCATTCTGCTTCGTTTGCCGAGTCATAGACTCTCAGTACGATTAAATTCTCCTCGTTCATAGCTGTCGATTTTTATGAGTTAAGAAGTGCCTTGTCAAGGTGCGGCTTCTTAACAAAGTTACGTATTTTGTTAATAACTTACAATGAGTAAACCAAAATATTCTATTTTTTATCCGTATATTTGTCTTTACTATGCGCTTTGATTTATGCGGTAGTGCTAAAGTGTAGATTATCAATATGAAACGATTTGCTATAACAATTTCGGTAATAATTCTGGTGGCCTATATGGTTGTCAGTGTTATCGTGTTGTCACGCCATGGTTATCTGGGTGAGCAGTATGAGTTGTCGGAGCAACGTATGGCAATGGCCGATAGTGTAATCAATAATGCTATTGCGGCCGACGATTTTCCGGGTGCCGTGCTGTGTGTTGTACGTCGTGCTTTGGATAATGAGTCGATGGGGCGTATTTTATACCTGAAGGCGTATGGTAACCGTCAGGTATGCTCGGGCCGAGATACAACGAGTGGCGAATGGATTGCCGATACCGTAAAGATGACTACAGGTGCGGTGTTTGATTTGGCGTCGTTGAGTAAGTGTGTGGGTACTACCCTATCATTCATGCGCCTTGTAGAGAATGGACAGGTGCGACTAACAGACGATGTATCGCGCTATATTCCAAACTTCAAGCCTTGGGAGAGTAAACCCGAAAGAAAAGGCGAGTCGGTAGAGCGTGAGGATATTACGATTAAGCATCTATTGACACATACTTCGGGTATTCCTGCGGCTATACATGTGCCATCGTTTATCCGTCGTTATGAAAAGTATGGTAATCCCGCAGAGATGAACTTGCGAGATTCGCTCATAACCTATTTGGCAAATGATGCGGCTCGTTTGTCACGCCCAGGTGAGGTGATGCGATATAGCTGCCTGAATTTTATAACCTTGCAGGCAATTATTGAGGCTGTAAGTGGAGAAAGACTCGATGATTTTGCTCGTCGAGAGGTATTTGAGCCTATGCAGTTGGAGAACACGTGGTATAACCATATCGATTCGCAGCCACCTTATAAAGCTGATGCTGCGATTGTCCCTACAACGGTGCAGGATGATGGTACGTTGCTCTGTGGCGAGGTGCATGATCCTACGGCGCGTATTGTTAATCGAGGCGTTTCGGGTAATGCGGGTGTATTCTCTACGGCTGAGGATTTGGCAACGATTGCTTCGATGTTGATGAATAAGGGCGTTATTAGAATTGATAAGGATGGCATACAGGGGCGCGTTGGAGCAGATGAACGAGTGAGAATATTTTCGGAGGCTGCTGTGGATACATTCTTTAGTGTGCCTTCGGAGTTCGCGGAGCATGGTAGAGCCTTGGGCTGGGATATATCGTCTGGGTATTCGGCAAGCAATGGAGATTTGTTTTCGCCGGGAGGCGTACCAAACCATACGGGTTATACAGGTACGTCGATGGTCATTGATATGGAACGAGGTGTGGCGGTTATATTACTGACTAACCGAGTTCATCCGCTTGATGACGGAGCCGTTGGTCGCACGCGAGCTGTGGTGTCAAATATAGTTATGTCGGCGTTGGATAAATAGAAAGAAAGGAGATAATATGCAGGACTTCGTACATCTTCATGTGCATTCGCAGTATTCGATTCTTGATGGTCAGGCAAGTATTCAGAAACTTGTCGACAAGGCCCTCAAGGATGGAATGCGTGGTATTGCCCTTACCGATCATGGAAATATGTTCGGTGTGAAGGAGTTCTGGAATTATATCAAGAAGAAGAATGGCGCTCGTCGCGATGCCGTTAAGAAGACTTCGGCAGCTATTGCTGAGTTACAGACTGTTATTGATGGCGGTGATGCTACTGAGGAGCAGAAGACGGAGCTGGCACGCCTGAAGGCTGAGTTAGACTCTCTGCCGAAGGAGGATTTTAAGGCTATTATCGGCTGTGAGGTATATGTAGCACGTCGTGGAATGCAGTTTAAGGAGGGTAAACAGGATCAGAGCGGTTACCACCTTATTTTGCTGGCCAAGAATGAGAAGGGATACCACAACCTGATTAAGATTGTGTCGAAGGCGTGGACCGAAGGTTTTTATATGCGTCCTCGTACCGATCGTGCAGAGTTGGAGAAATATCATGAGGGACTGATATGCTGTTCGGCCTGCTTGGGTGGTGAGATTCCTAAAATGATTACTTCGGGTAATCTTGAGGCTGCCGAGGAGGCTATTTTGTGGCATAAGAATCTCTTTGGTGACGACTATTATCTTGAGTTGCAGCTTCATAAGGCTACCGTTGAGCGTGCTAACCACGAGGCCTACCCTATGCAGTTGGAGGTGAATGAACGCTTGATTGAGTTCTCGCAGAAGTTGGGCGTGAAGTTGATATGTACAAATGATGTACACTTCGTTGATGAGATTCACGCTGAGGCGCACGATCGTTTGATTTGCTTGTCAACAAGTAAGGATTTGGACGACCCCAAGCGTATGCTCTACTCGAAGCAGGAGTGGATGAAGACGCGTGCCGAGATGAACGCTATCTTCGAGGATGTCCCCGATGCGCTGTCGAATACGGTGGAGATTTGCAATAAGGTAGAGAGCTACTCTATCGACCACGCCCCCATTATGCCTACGTTCGAGATTCCCGAGGAGTTCGGAACAGAGGAGGGTTATCGTGCAAAATATACTGAGCAGGACCTCTTCAATGAATTTACGCAGGACGAGAACGGCAACGTCATAATGGCCGAGGCCGATGCTCGCAAAAAGATTGATAAATTAGGCGGTTACGATAAGTTATATCGAATAAAACTTGAGGCGGATTACTTGGCTCACCTAACACTTGAGCGTGCCAAGAAACGTTATGGCGATCCGCTGTCGGATGAGGTGGCCGAGCGATTGAAGTTCGAGCTGCACATTATGAAGACGATGGGTTTCCCTGGTTACTTCCTTATCGTGCAGGATTTCATCTGTGCTGCACGTGAGCAGTTGGATGTGTCGGTTGGCCCTGGCCGTGGTTCG
>CAYLRH010000036.1:0-8569 GCA_964385905.1 uncultured Alistipes sp. | reverse complement strand
CCCAAGATTTTCAAGGATGCGGTGAAGATTGATGCGCTGAACTACCTCGACACCATCGAGTTGGCATACAGCGGTGCGCAGATTATCCACCCCAAGACTATCAAGCCCCTGCAGAACAAGAATATCCCCTTGTACGTGCGTCCCTTTGGCGACAAGTCGAAGCCCGGCACGGTAATCAACGGCGAGGCGGAGCGCGTGAATATCCCCATTATGATTTACAAGCGCGACCAGGTGCTGCTCATCATCCGCTCGAAGGATTTCTCGTTTGTGATGGAGGAGAAGTTCGGCGAGATTTTCTCATTGCTGGACCACTACCGCATCAAGACGCACCTTATCAACAACTCGGCTGTTGATTTGGGCCTCTGCGTAGATGCTTCGTGGCATATCGACGAGCTGATAAAGGCTCTTGAGGAGGAGGACTTTATGGTCGAGAAGGAGGAGAATGTCGGTCTGCTGACTATCCGCAACTACAACGTCGAGCTCTACGAGCGCTATGTCGAGAGCCAGCAGCATATCGTGCGTCAGGTGAATCCTGAGTCGGTGCGTGTTGTACTGCGCGACGCAAAATTTGAGTAATCACACAAATTTACAATAAAAAAGCTACCCGATTGGGTAGCTTTTTTTATTTATTCAAGATTTATTTTAAGTGATGTTGGAGGATGGTCTCCTATTTTCCCATATTTCTTAGATTCGTATATTCTTGCGAAATCTACATAAATAGCATTGTAATCACAATTAGGCTCAACAATTACAGTGTATTCTTGCAATCCGTTGGGAACAACCTTACAACCATATACTTCATATACTTCATACTCCATAATGTCCTCTATGGTTATAACCGGTGAACTATTTCTAAAAAAGGACTTTGATTTATAATCAGGATTAGAAGGATCCTTCGAAATCTCCTTTACAATACCCACTACATATGCTTCAGAACTTGTGGTAACTGTAACAACACCTCCCGTTTCCTTATTAATGGTAACTTCCTCTGGTGTAATACCTACAAAAAAATCAACATCAATATGTTTCTCGCAAGACACAGCCATTAGTGCAAGTCCTAATATTAATAATAATCGTTTCATAATAGTGCAGTTTTAGGTTGTTTATAAAAAAGGTTATCGTTTGCAAGTTACAAATAAAAATTCTAATCTACAACGATTTAAGGCAAAAATACATAGCTCGCGCTCCTTTGTTAAAACTCCACCTCAAAACTATGCTTGCCCTCCTTAAATGTGTACTCCAGACGCAGGTTGTAGTAGCGGCTGATGGCGGCCACCAAGGCTAAGCCCAACCCCGTCGAGCCCTTCTTGCGTGAGGCTTGGTAGAAGCGCTCGAAGATATGCTCTCGGTCGAGTGCCGCCGTGCCCGAATTACTCACCGTCAGCGTGCGGCATATAATAGATATATGTGCCACGCCACTCTGCGGCGTATGCAGAAAGGCATTCTTCACAAGATTGTTGACCAGCGTTGCCGCCAGCGATTCGTTCATCGTAACCTTAAACTCCGCAGGCAGGCTGTGTGTCATGCGCAGGTCGCTCGAAGCGTATATGTCGCCATAGCTATCCATGCACTCCAGAATCATCGGCACGAGGTCCACCTCCGCGCTCTCAGGGAACTGCCCGTTGTCAATCTTCGTGAGCAACAGCAGCGTCTTGTTCAGACGTACGGCACGCGCGAGAGTCTCCTTAATCTTGAACAGCTCGCCCGCCTCCTCCTCGGTGATGGTTGCCGAGTCGAGCAGCCACTCCACGCGGTTGCCGATAATGGCCAACGGGGTTTGCAGCTCGTGCGAGGCGTTGCCGATGAATTGCGATTGCTGCTCGAAGAGCCTCTCCGAGCGGTCTACCGCCTGCTGCAACGCAACACCCAGACGACGAAACTCCTTTACGTCCGTCTTATTTGGTACGGGCGATGGCTTCCCTCCCGGACGGTAGGCATCGAGCCAATGCAGCAGGTCGTACAGGGGTTGCAGATTACGACGGAAGATAATCATCGTCACCGTCAGCACGATAATCAACAGTGCGACATACAGCACTACAATCCAACCCAAGACCGCCTCGAACAGGTCTTGTTTCTCGAATGTGGGTGTGGTCACCGTAAGCTCATAATATTGCCCCTCGGCATCCGTGAAGATGGTGGTTAACACGCGTGCAGGCTCATGCTCGCGCTTTTCGGGGATATATATATTCTCGTCGTGGTGACGCAGATGTTCGTGCGTGGCGGCATACTCGGCATCAACCCTCCGCAGACGAAAACTGTTATTTGTGCCATCTCCCTCCTGCGGCAGTGCCTCACCCGCCAGCATGCGCGTGATGAGCATCGACGAGTAATCCTCCAACGAGTCATCGGCCTCGTCGCGTATCTCGTCCACCATGGCGTAGTAGAAGAGTGCCGCCCACAAGGTCATCAGCAACAGCAGCACCGCCCCCAAACGTAGCGCAATACGATATATCAGACGCATGATTACTCCTCCTTTATAGTTAGTTTATACCCGAAACCATATACCGCAGTTATCTCCACCGAAGCACCGGCCTCGGTGAGCTTGCGACGCAGATTCTTTATCTGTGCATATACAAATTGGAAGTTGTCGGCATCGTCGGCATAATCGCCCCACACCGCCTCGGCCAGGACAGCTTTATCTATCATGTGACGCGGCCGCTGCATGAAGTAGAGCAGAATGTCAAACTCCTTCTTCACCAGCGTAATCTGCTTGCCATCGACCGCTACGGTACGGCTGTCGGGATTGAGTGCCACGTTTCCAAAATTGATGGTCAGCTCGCCCGCCGTGCGACCACGACGTAGCACACTCTTTACACGCGCTATCAGCTCGGCCGTGTGGAACGGCTTCGGCAGATAGTCGTCAGCCCCAATCTCAAGACCATACACCTTGTCCTCCAACGAGTTGCGCGCCGATACGATAATCACATTCTCACGCTTGCCCATCGCACGAATATGCTCCAGCAGACGCAGTCCGTTGTTGTCTGGCAGCATGATGTCGAGCAGAATACAGTCGTAACTGTACCCCGCCACCTTGCCATCCGCCTCGGCATACGTCGCCGCCGTTTCCACCACATATCCCTCCTGCTTGAGCGCACGGCTCATAATCTCGCTCAGCGAGGGCTCATCCTCCACAATCAAAATCTTCATATCAAACCTTTTATCACACCACAAAGTTAGCAAGCAATTTTGAAAAGAAGTTGAAATAACACTAAAATGTATGTAGCTTCCAAGCTATTGACAATAAAAAAGTTCTCGTCAGAAACTTATTGACGAGAACTTTTTTATCTAACACCTAAAGCTTATACACATGTGTATCCGCCATCTACGGCGATGTTTTGGCCATTCACGTAGGTGCTGCATGGCGATGCGAGGAACAGAGCGCAGGTGTCCAACTCGCCTGAGCGGCCGTAGCGCTGGAGCGGGATGTTGCTCTTGGCGATAGCCTGGAAGTAGTCGCTGTCGAGTGTTGCGGTGGTAAGGTCGGTGTAGAAGTAGCCCGGGCAGATAGCATTTACGGTGATGCCGTGCTTACCCCACTCGGCAGCCAATGCACGTGTGAGATTCACCACGCCACCCTTAGCAGCGTGGTAGGGGGCACTGCCGACAATCATATTACCCACCAGGCCGTACATCGATGCGATGTTGATGACGCGGCCATATCCAGCCTTAATCATCTCCTTGCCGAACTCGCGTGCGCAGACAAACGTGCCAAAGAGGTCAATCTGCATCTCGTGTTTGAACTTGTCGTCGGTAATCTCCTCGGCGGGACCTACGGCACCCGTGCCAGCATTGTTGACGAGGATATCTACGCGGCCGAAGCGCTCGATGGTTGCCTGCACGGCAGCCACAACATTCTCCGTATTGGTGATGTCGCATGCGAACGGAAGAACATCCACACCAAACTCCTCACTGATAGCCTTTGCATTCTCCTCCAAGAGATTCATTCTGCGGGCAAGCAGTACCAAATTAGCACCCTGATTTGCAAAAGCCTTAGCCATTTGCAGACCCAAGCCTGTTGATGCTCCGGTCACAACGGCCACCTGTCCCTTAAGGTCAAAATAATTCTTCATAGTCATTAGTTTTAGTTTTTGATTATAACAGAGAGAGGTGTCGTTCTGCAATATGGCACCTTGTTCTCAATTAACCCATAACAAAGATATTGATAAATTTCTTAAAATGTACCACCCATTACGCAGTTTATAACAAAAAAAGGTGCTAACCATCTGGTTAGACACCCCTTTAATAGTATTACCCTATATATTATATTATATCTTGCTCAGCGCCTCGAAGCCCTTGCCATATACGCCCATTACAGAGCCCATGGTGCAGAAGGCATTCTCGTCGATTCGATGCGCAATCTTCAGGATATTCGCAGCGTCGCGTTTGCGGCATACCACCATCGCAATCTTACACTCCTGCTTGGTGTACCATCCCTTGCCGTCGATGATTGTCACACCGCGATGTGCCTCATGGTTGATGGCATCGGCGATGGCCTCATATTGGGGCGAGATGATGAATATCTGGCTCGACTGCTGGTTACCCGACTGAATCAAATCGACCGTATAGCCAAACACCGCCACCATGATATAACCATAGATTACGGTCGCAATACCCGTCGCAAGGTCATCGGCGATAAAGAGTGAACAGCCGATGATAAAGAAGTCGCTTGAGATAACAATCTTGCCGTAACTAATTGTTTTGTACTTATTTATAATCATCGCCACGATATCCGTACCGCCTGTCGAGCCACCTTGGCTGAAGCTTAGCGCCACGCCGCCACCGGCCATCACAGCACCCAGAATCACAAGTAGAATATTGTGCGAGTCGATGTTCTGCGTGTATATAACCAGAATATTTTCCGGGAGAACAATTCCCCAGAAGTCCATGGCTATCGATAGTACGATGATGCAGTAGATTGTCTTGATGCCGAAGTTCCACCCCACGATGAATCCCGCGATAAGGAGCAGGACAGCGTTAATCACAAACACGAATGTTCCAATCGAGATTACGGGGAAGAGCGCATTGAAAATCATAGACAGACCCGTAGCACCGCCACCCATACCGCCAGCGGGGATAACGCAGCTAACCCATCCGAAGGCATACATAAACATTCCTAATGCCAGGAGCAGATACTCCTTGATACCTACGGCCACTTTTGTTAATGATAGTTTCATAACCAGATAGCTTATGAATCGCAACCGAAATTGCGAAAAAAGTTATTATTTAATGCTATTATTCCATTTTGGGCGCAAATATATTAAAAATTTCGCCTTGATGTACTCCTCGCTCCTCTAATCTTTTGTCGAGCATAGCTAAAAGTTGCTCGTTGCGTACCAAACCCCACCCTTCGGTGTGGTGATAACGGGGTGGTGCCTCGCCAGCGAAGCGCTCGACAACAATGTCGGGCCGCAGTCGTCGCAGAATCTCGACAAAGAGGTCGATATACTCCTCCACTGTCCAAAAGCGGAATCTCTCCGGGTGTTCGTCCCACTCGTGTGCGAGGGGCGTGCCGCGAAAGAGTTGCAACTGGTGGAACTTCACGGTCGTCAGAGGCAACTCATTTATCCGCTCCACCTGACTGATAAGCATCTGGTTACTCTCGTCGGGCAGTCCGAGGATAAAGTGCGCACCGCAATGTATCCCTCGCTCGGCCGTCATCTCTATGGCTCGCTTGGCTGTGGCAAAGTCGTGGCCACGGTTTATGCGTTGTAGCGTCTGGTCGTAGCACGACTCCACGCCATACTCTATGGCGACATATTTCCGCTGTGCCAGCTCGGCAAAGTAATCCAACTTCTCTGTATCCACGCAGTCGGGACGCGTGCCTACCACTATGCCCGCAATATCAGGGTGTGATAGTGCCTCGTCGTAACACTCGCGCAGCCGCTCCAGCGGGGCATAAGTGTTTGAGAATGACTGAAAATATGCCAAATATTGCTGTGCCGTGCGGTATCGCTTGCGGTGAAACTCAATGCCCTCGTCAATCTGCTGTGTTATGCTCTTTCGGGAGTCGCAGTAGGAGGGTGTGAATGCCGCATTGTCGCAAAACGTGCAACCTCCCGTCGAGATTTTACCGTCGCGGTTGGGGCATGTGAAGCCGGCGTTCACGGTCACCTTCTGCATTCGGTGGCCGAATACGCGACGAAAATATGCCGCATAGGAGTTGAAACGGCGGTTATCGCCCCACGGGTAAATCATCTCAGTGAAAGTCGGTTGTTGCTGTTGTATGCTACACGCTCTACTGCAAATGTAGCGAAACATCGGCAAAAAATAGCACCTTGCGCTATTTTTCTCACGAATAAATTTTGTACCTTTGAAAAATCATGAGCCGTTTTGCCGACATAGTGCTGCCGTTGGCGCAACCCGCCTACTCTTTCTCGGTGCCTGAGAGTGCCGAGGGCGATGGTGTGCGTGTGGGTGATGCTGTGGCTGTGCAGTTCGGCCCGCGTAATATATATACAGGTATCGTCTGGCGTCTGCACGACGAGCGCCCCGACGTAAAACGCATTAAACCCATCGGCCGCAGGCTCTACGACCGTCCCCTTCTGGATGAGCAGCAGATGCGCCTATGGGAGTGGATGGCCGAGTATTATATGTGTACTCTCGGCGAGGTTATGCGTATGGCTCTGCCCTCGCTCATCAAGCCACAGGGACGTTCCGACGATGAGTTTTCCATGGACGAGTTTCAGCCCCGCACCGAGGCTTATGTGGCTTTGGCCGAGGCGTGGCAGGATGAAGATAAACTGCGCGAAGAACTTGACCGCATACGTCGTCGTGCCCCGCGTCGTGTGGCGTTGTTGGAGCAGATTCTCTCGTTCGACCGCACGAAACTCAATGCCGAGGGGGAGATTCCCCGCCGTCTGCTGGAGTGCGATGCCTCTCAGCTGGCCTCCCTGCGTAAAGCTGGGTATATGATTGTCAATCAGCGTGAACGCACCATCGAGCGCAACGAAAATATCTCCTTCGTAACCCCCTCCCTCACCCCCGCACAGCAACGTGTCGTGGAGGAGATTCGCTCGTCGCAACGCGATGGCAAGGCGGTGCATCTTCTGCGTGGCATAACAGGTTCGGGCAAGACCGAGATATATATGACATTGATTGCCGAGGTGCTGGCACGCGGTGGCGATGTGCTGCTGCTTGTGCCTGAGATTGCCCTCACGGCGCAACTTATCGAACGCATGGAGCGCATCTTTGGCTCTCGCGTTACGGCATATCACTCGAAGTTCACCAATCTGCGTCGCACGGAGACCTATCTGCGCCTTTTGCGTAGCGAGGGTGGCGAGTTGGTTGTTGGCGCACGCTCGGCTCTGTTCCTGCCGTTGCGACATCTGCAACTCGTTGTGGTGGACGAGGAGCACGACTCAAGCTATAAGCAGAGTGACACCGCTCCCCGCTATCAGGGACGCGATACAGCCATCGTTCTGGCCTCGTTGTATGGCGCTCATACCCTGCTTGGCAGTGCTACGCCCGCGCTGGAGAGCTATGCCAATGCGCAGTGGGGTAAGTATGGTTACTCGGAGCTTTTGGAGCGTTACGGAGAGGCTACTCCGCCCCGCATAATCGTTTCTGATACAGTGCGTTCCGTCAAGCGTGGCGAGCGACGCACACACTTCAATCAGGTGCTTGTCAATGCCATCGGCGAGGCTCTGGAACGTGGCGAGCAGGTGATGCTTTTCCAGAATCGCCGAGGCTTCTCGCCCTTCGTGCAGTGTAGCGCGTGCGGCTGGACTCTGCGTTGTCCGCACTGCAATGTGACGCTCACCCTGCACCGCTCGACCGAGCGAATGGAGTGCCACTACTGTGGTTATACAGCCCCCGTTCCGCACTCGTGCCCGCAGTGTAATACGGTCGATGTCAAGCCTATGGGATTTGGTACTGAGAAGGTCGAGGAGGCTATCTCGGCTCTCTTCCCCACGGCTCGCGTGGCACGCCTTGACCGCGACACCTCCACCTCCGAGAGTGCCTATAACCGCATCATCGGCGCCTTCCAGAGAGGCGAAACGGATATCCTTGTCGGCACGCAGATGATTACCAAGGGTTTCGACTTTGGAAAAGTGAGTGTTGTGGGTGTTTTGAATGCCGATAACCTCTTGAATTCGCCCGACTTCCGCTCCTCGGAGCGCGCCTTTCAGCTTATGACGCAGGTGGCAGGTCGTGCAGGCCGCCGCGAGAGTGAGGGTGTGGTGATTATCCAGACCTCCGAGCCCGACAACCCCGTCATCGGTTGGGTGGAGAGAGGCGACTACGACACGATGGCGCGCTGTGAACTATCCGACCGTCACACGTTCTCATATCCGCCCTATTCGCGTCTGCTGCAACTGACTCTGCGTGAGGAGGATGTTGTACTGCTGCGACGTGCCGCCATGGCTCTGGCCGATAGCCTGCGCGAGAGATTTGGCCGACGTGTTGTGGGCCCCGTAGCGCCCCCTATCGACAGGATTCGTGGCCAATATATCGTTCGCATAATGCTTAAAATCGAGAACGGTCGTTCGTTGGCTCGGGCGCGTGAGTTGTTACGCGAGACGTTGGCGCAGTTCCGTTCGGGTGGCGAATATAAATCCATAAACATAGC
>CAYLRH010000035.1:0-8610 GCA_964385905.1 uncultured Alistipes sp. | reverse complement strand
GGGTAAGATGAAGTCACGCGAGGGTACTGTTGTTGATGCCGACGATTTGATTGCCGACATGGTTGAGACCGCACGCGAGATGTCAAACGAGTTGGGCAAGCTGGACGGTTGCTCGAAGGAGGAGGCTGATGCTATCTGCAATATGGTTGGCTTGGGTGCTTTGAAGTACTTTATCCTGAAGGTTGACCCCAAGAAGACTATGCTGTTCGACCCCCGCGAGTCTATCGACTTCAACGGAAATACTGGTCCCTTCGTGCAGTACACTCACGCACGTATCTGCTCTATCTTGCGTAAGGCTGACGAAGCTGGCATCGACTATAAGTCACATGGCTGCACAGAGTTACTCGCCGAGGAGATTGAGATTATCAAGTCACTCACCGACTTCCCCGCAGTTGTTGCATCAGCAGGCGAGAACTTTGCACCTTCGATTATCGCAGCCTACGCTTACGATTTGGCAAAGACCTTCAACGGCTACTACCATGACCACTCTATTCTCCGTGAAGAGGATGTTGAGAAGCGCCGTATGCGCGTGATGTTGGCCGCTATGGTTGCCCGTACTATCAGCAAGGCAATGAAGTTGTTGGGTATCGATGTACCTGAGCGAATGTAACAGGCCATGAAAAGAGTAAGTCTTATAGCATTGTTGACCGTTCTTCTCTGCTCTTGTTCGAGCATAAAGGGAGATGCGGTGGCAACATACACCAACCCCGTTATCGACCGTGATGCGCCCGACCCAACGGTGATTCGTGCCGAGGATGGTACGTTCTACGCCTATGCTACATGGCGCGATAAAAATATTCCCGTTTATAAATCTACGAATATGGTAAATTGGGAGTATCAGGGCGGTGTGTTTGCTGCGGGCGAGGTACCGCAATTCGTGCCAAAGGCTGCCATCTGGGCCCCCGACATTAATTATATTGAGGGTAAATATGTCCTCTACTTCTCGATGTCAACGTGGGGTGGAGAGTGGGATGCCTGCATCGGTCGTGCCGTATCGGACTCCCCTACTGGCCCATTCCGCGATGCGAAGATGCTCTTTCAAGGCAAACATATAGGTGTACAGAACTCTATTGACCCCGTTGTCTTTCAGGAGGATGGTCGTAAGTATTTGGCGTGGGGCAGCTTCCACGGCATATATTTGACTGAGCTAACCGAGGATGGCCTTGAGGTGGATGATATTCATAATCTCACACGTATCGCCGGCACAGCATACGAGGGAACATATATACATAAGCGTGGTGATTACTACTACCTCTTTGCCTCTACGGGCAGTTGCTGCGAGGGTTTGAAGAGTACCTACCAGACGGTTGTAGGTCGCAGTAAGTCGCTTTACGGTCCTTACGTTGATAAGAATGGCCGTCGTATGCTCGACAATCGTCACGAGATACTCCTCTCGGGCGATGATAACGTGAAGGGTACAGGTCATGACTCGCAGATTATCACCGATGATAAGGGGCAGGATTGGATTTTCTACCATGCCTATGACGTAAAAGCACCCAACGCTGGTCGCAAGATGTATATGGACCGCGTAACATGGGTCGATGGCTGGCCCCAAATCGGAATCAACGGCCACGCCACAACAACCAGCGAAGCACCATATATAAAGAGATAAAAAAATCCCGTCTAATGTTAGACGGGATTTTTATCTATCGGCTTAAATAATTCCGTGATTATTCCTCGCTCTGCTCTTCCTCCTCGAGCAATACAAACTCGGTGAAGCCAGCGCCAACCAAGATATTGAACCAAGAAAATGCCTTCTTGATATCTGATACGTGTACACGCTCACGATCGTACTCAGGCAGTACTGCTGCGAACTCAGCCTTGAGCTTATCGGCTGACTCCTTGTGAGAGATAGCAGCCTGACCGTTTGTGTGAGCATACATACGAGTAAACACCTCTGCCAATGCGATATCCTCACCCTCGGTGAACATAGAAATCTCCGACAAAGCACTTACGCGAGATGTAGCCGATGCGTTCATACGGTTGCCACTCTCCAATGACTCAACGATAATACCACGTGTTGACTGCGCAACATACTTGTAAAGGCCGGGCATACCCGAAATTGCCAAAATATCCTTAAATTCCATAATATAAAATGTTTAATATTTTTGCTTAAATAGTTTCTGTTACTTTTCATCGCGGCAGATGTGTACATCCAACTGCGGGAAGGGGAAGTGGGCGCCATGCTGGGGCAGCTCCTTATAGAAAGCCTCCGTAACGGCATCATACAGACCCCAATAATTGGTGTTAAGCACCCAAGCGCGGGCCTCAATAACCACTGCGCTATCAGCCAAAGCGTCAATACGAACATAAGGCTCTGGGGTATCAAGGGCTCGCCCGTCACGCTTAATGATACCGAGCATCGCAGCACGTATTGCATCGTAATCATCGCCATACGACACCGACACTCTCCAAGAGCAACGACGCGTAGTAGATGTAGACGAGTTGTTGATTATCGAGGTCGATATTACGTTGTTGGGGATATAAATAGTCTTTTTATCCGAGGTGTGTATGATGGTATTAAATAGGCTGATTCTCGACACCGTGCCACTAACGCCCTCGGCCTCAATATAATCACCCACGCGGTAGGGACGCAATACCAGAATCATGATACCACCAGCAAAGTTCTGCAACGTGCCGCTCAAGGCCATACCTATGGCCAAACCCATCGAAGCCAACACGGCGATAAAAGACGATGAGTTGAAGCCGAGTATCGACACTATTATCAGCACAATACATACATATCCCAACACCTTCACGGCCGTAAGGATAAATGAGTGCAACGACACCTCCACCTTGCGGCGAGCCATGATGGCATCGACAATGTTGACCAACTTACGGAGCAACCAACGGCAGACATAATATATCGCGAGCGAGAGAACAAACTTTATTCCCGTCCACACGAGCCAATTTGCCATCTCAACCCATATATTTTTAACAAAATCCTCGTTCGCAAGATTACGGATTGTCTCGGCAAAACGAGCCTTCTGCACACTATCGGGGAGAATCAGATTCTCCATCTTCTCTACCTCGCTCTGTAAAAATATATTCAGCATAAGCATTTTTCGTTATCCATATAAAGCCTTACGGCTTTTTGCTGCGCAAAAATAGCGATTTTTTCGTGAAATACACTATCTTTGAGTGATATTAACCACAGCACAACCACGCTTGGCAACAATATGGCACAGTTGATGAATAACATATTCCCGAAAAACTACATATCGCGCCTTCTTCTGTCGATACTCATAGTCACCTTCGGCATGATGAGCAGTTGCAAGAGCTTTGACGAGCCAGAACAGGAGGAAACAACCCCTGAAGCTGCCAATATATCCATTCACGACCTACATACGGCAATAGATGGTCGTACGGTTATTATTGAGCAGGATATTATCATTGGTGGATATGTCACATCAAGCGACGAGGCCTCAAACTTCCATCGCACGTTTACCATTGAGGATGCTTCGGGTGGCGTGGAGATTATGGCAGGTTTATACGACCTACACAATATCTACCCCAAAGGTTACTACGTGACAATCAGCCTGAAGGGATGTGCCTTAGGTGAACATTTCGGGGTGATGCAGGTGGGTATTCCGACCGAAGAGTACAGCTACTACCCTACCGATTATTTTGCCTCGCGAGCCATGCTTGACAGGCATCTCAAACGCTATAACATTAAGCGGGATGTAGCTCCATTACCATTATCAATCAATGAGTTGGACAAAACACATTGTGGCCGATTGGTTAATATTGACGCACTGACGGCCATCGAGGAGGGAGTATGGAGCGGCTATACATTTTTCTCAAACGGCATGGGGCAGAAGATAGCTATCTACACCTCCGAATATGCCACATACGCCCAGACTGTACTCCCTACCGGCAAGGTAGCCGTAACGGGTATTCTGCAATATGGCAAGGTCGAGGGAGAGGAGTGTTATATAATAAAGATGCGTGATGAGAAGGATTGTTGCAGCAATAATTAGTCTATTGATGGCTATATCATGTCAAGACTCCTCCGTAGGTTTCGACGAGCGACCACACGGGGTGATATCTATTGCGCACCTGAAGACGTTGGCTACATCGGAGTCGTACACCATCACCGACGATATTGCCATCGAGGGATATGTGGTTGCAAATGACCTGTATGGCGAATATTACAAGTCGATAGTTATATGTGATGCAAGTGGCGGTATCGAGATTGCCATCGATTCCCGCACCACAGCGACACAATTTCCCATCTCGGCACGCATCGTTGTATATTGCTCTGGACTTACCATCGGTAATTACGGAGGAGAATTGGTCCTCGGAACTACCCCATCGGGCGGATACACGGTCGGCCGTATAGCCGAAAAAGATATTCAGCGCTATATGCTTGTTGATAGAAGTTCACCGAAAGCTATCGAGCCGACACAAATAACCATACGCGCAATAGACGCCGAGCACATAGGCAATTACATTCGTCTTGACGATGTAACATTCTCTTCGCAAGCCTCTCTCACATGGTGCGACAAAGACCCAACGACAGGAGAATACGTAACCACCGAGCGTACCATCTCCAATCGTAACGGAGATAAATTCGCAGTAAGGACAATCGCCGAATGTCGCTACCGCAACGAGAAGCTACCCTCAGGCTACGGAACATTGTGTGGCATAGTGGAGTACTTCAACGGCAACTACTCGCTTCGCGTAGTAAATCATCAGGTATTATTTAAATAAAAAAGGGAGTCCCGTGCGGGCTCCCTTAATCATATCTTAAAATTGTATAACAAGTGTTGATTTGAGGGCGCATAAAACGCCAAATCAACCTTGTTAGAGGATTTTTACTTCTGCAATGCCTCCCAGAGCATATCCTTCAGCTTGGTGATATTCATATTCGCCACCGAAGATATAAACACCGACGGCACACCCTCTGGCAATGTGGGACGCATCTCTTCGATAAGTTCATCGTCCAGCATATCGCACTTGGTTACAGCCAGCAGGCGCTGCTTATCCAACAACTCGGGATTATACTGCGTAAGCTCACCCAACAGAATCTCATAATCCTTGGCTATATCGTCGCTATCGGCCGGTACCATGAAAAGCAACACCGAGTTACGCTCAATATGGCGCAGGAAACGTGTTCCGAGGCCCTTACCCTCGTGCGCACCCTCAATAATACCAGGAATGTCGGCCATCACAAACGACTTATGGTCGCGCACCTCAACGATACCGAGGTTAGGCTCCAAAGTAGTGAAGGCATAGTTTGCAATCTTGGGCTTTGCGGCTGACACAACCGACAAAAGCGTACTCTTACCCGCATTGGGAAAACCTACAAGGCCAACATCAGCCAGCACCTTAAGCTCAAGGATAAAAGCACCCTCATCGCCCTCCTCGCCAGGCTGCGCATAGCGAGGAGCCTGATTTGTCGCGCTCTTGAAGTGCCAGTTACCCAATCCGCCACGGCCACCCTTCAGCAGTGTGAGGCGGTCACCATGCTCAGTAACCTCACCCACATACTCGATGGTTGTCGTGCCATCCTCCTGCTCCACCAGACGGCGAGCCACAGTACCCAGAGGAACGGGTATAACAATATCCTCGGCATCCTTACCCGATGAACGTGCGCCATGGCCACCCTCGCCATCCTCCGCAAACTGGTGACGCTGATATTTAAGGTGAATAAGAGTCCAATATTGGCGGTCGCCTTGCAGAATGATGCTACCACCCTTACCTCCATCGCCACCATCGGGTCCGCCGAAGGCTACAAACTTCTCACGGCGGAAGTGGCATGAACCGGCACCTCCATGGCCCGAACGGGCAAAAATCTTCACATAGTCCACAAAATTTGAACCTGCCATAATGACTCCTGTTTTAAATGATTATTTTTCTGACGGCAAAGATAGTTTTTTCCTGCCAAACGGCCAAATTCTAAAACTTCCACGACACAACTGCATAGTATGTTCTTGGATAGGCATATGTCAGCACATTGTCGTGAGGTCGATATATTCGGCGAGCTCCGCTCATATAGTTACGTATGCGTGACGACTCGTAGCCGCCATAAACAATATCTTTCTGCCCCAAAAGATTCCTAACCGAGAGCGTCAACGACAGACGCGATGAGCCTACATTGAACCATCGCGACACCGAAGCATCCACCGTCACTGCATCATTCAGACGTTGCTGCTCAAGGAAACTACGATATATCTCCTCCGAGGCCGAGGCCTGCAAGGCCACACGCTCGGTACGACGAATCGGCGAGGCATCTACATAGCGCAACGCCGCCAACTGCGCACCCACCGATGCAACCCAACCTCGATAATTAAGATATATTACCTCCGCCGTAGCGCTGAGCATTGGCGCACCACCAACATAGCAGTCGCTCATATAACTCTGCGAACGGAGGCTGACCACCTCGTTATTTGTATCGGCATAGTGTGTCACAAACGGATTTTTCGAGTAGATATATTGCCCCGCAGCGGCTGAAAACGAAGCACGCAGACTCTTCGAAAATCTCACCTCTGCCGATGCTTCAGTTCCATAACGCATGGTTGCCAAACCCGAAATATCCACATCGCAATACGTTGCCGACAAATCATCATACGCTCGAAACACCTGTCGTTCGTTATCCGTATAATTGAAGTATGCCGAGAGCATTAGACGCACTTTAGGCGAATTGAACTTATAATTTAGTTCAGCCGCCATGTGGCGCTCCTCGGCGGGATTATCAACCAATCGGTTATTATACTGTGGATTAAGAAACAAATCTTTCACATCAGGAGCACGCCGTGCCACCATAGCTCCAAAGCTGAGATTATGACGTGGCGAGATAGAGTAACCCGCCTGCGCCTTTATAGTATATGGTGCGAAATCGGCTTTTGCAGAACGACCATAAGATTTTTCATCGGGAAACAGCTCTTTCTCAAAGTAACCTCTACGGAACTGCTCCTGCACGCCTACGGCAACATCTACATTCAACTGCCAACGGTTTGTCGCATACTCAAATGCCACATCAGCCTCCAGAGCCCTATCAACAAGCGCGTAATCATACGAAAATCTATCGCCCTCATCCACCAATCGGTCGGGATTGCGTAGGTCATTATTCAGGCTATTGGAAAATGTATCATCATCCATGAGATAGTAATCCACATCACGTAGATATACTGCACCCATCAAGTCGGCCATACGTTTATAATTACGCGAGGAGTTATAGACTCCGCGCAAACCATATCCAATAGATAGATTTTGTCCTAACTCGGTCTTGAATCGCAACAAGAACTCCGCGTTGGCTATACGTTCTACCCGCTCATCAATGGCGTAGATAGCGCCATCGGCCGACATTCGGTTCTGGTGATACATCTCCTCCCAATCTATCTGAGTATATCGCTCATTGCCGGCACGCCACTCATCCGCCACGGCTGCGGCAACATCCTTCGATGAGTAGTAACTAGGCATATAACGGTAATTATCTGGCCGTGGAGTCATGGCATCGTACCACCCCAGCGTGGAATAACTACGCAATCCATAATCAGCCCCAACAGAGATATTCATCTGTGTAGATTTTCCAACAGGCACAGAGAGTGAAGCCATGAGAAATGGCACGGCATCCTTACGAACCCGCGAGTTGCGCACACTCCCTGCCTGATGACCCCACGAAGGGTTATAGAGTCTATCACCAGTAAGCGTAAAGGCCTCCTCGGTTGAGCCCGACCGCAAACCGCGCTCCCCGACATTGGCAAGTGCTATAACCGAGAACGCAGCGCCCGAGTCATAACTCTTTGTCAATCGCAAAGCAGCATCCAGCGAGTTATTATACACTCCCTTTACGTAAAGGTCATCGCCACCTTTCGCTGCTGCATATAACGACATACTCCAACCTCTACGCATAAGCGAATGTAAGGAGGCTCTCACACCGCCCAAGTACCCCATACCTGAGAAGAAGATGCCGACATTTCCACCGTCAACAGGCACTCCATCTGT
The DNA here is from genome assembly GCA_964385905.1 of uncultured Alistipes sp. GTDB lineage: Bacteria > Bacteroidota > Bacteroidia > Bacteroidales > Rikenellaceae > Alistipes. Next base: position 660 of record CAYLRH010000035.1, on the reverse strand, counting down.
GGAGGAAAACTCATCCTCGCCAGCCATGCCACTGATATTACCACTGCCGTGTGCAATACCTGCATACGCTCTCTCGCTAAGTCCCAAACGACGTAAAATCGAGATATTCTGGTGGCGCAACGCAATGCCATCAAGAGTTGCTACGCGTTCGGTGAAGTAAAATCCTCGACGGGCACTCTCGACAAACGAGAAACGATATGCCGTAACCTCCTCATACAAATCCTGATGCTGATGCGAAGCGCGATAGAAAAGCAACGTATCGGTAACGATAGGCTCCGAAATCAACTCCTTGTCATCTATTTTGTAAAGGCGATAGTCGTCTATCTCCTGTGCCGACACGGTCAGTAGAATAAAAAGGGCATATATTAAGGTTGTTAATCGTCGCATACCATCACAAAATTACGAAAAAGATTCTCTCATATTGGAAAAACAGCTCGGATTTTGTAAATTTGCTAAAATTTGAGAATTTTACGACTATGCTTATACGTGATTTACAACCTACATTGGTGTGGGAGCAGTTTGAGGCTATAACCCGCATCCCCCGCCCCTCGAAGAAGGAGGAGCGCATTATCGAGTTTTTGATTGATTTTGCCCGCCAGCATGATTTGGAGTATCAGCGTGACAAGATTGGCAACGTAGTTATCCGCAAGCCTGCCACGG
>CAYLRH010000034.1:0-8698 GCA_964385905.1 uncultured Alistipes sp. | reverse complement strand
ATTCTTAGCGGATTATGAGATTATTCCAAAAATACACTATATTTTATTGAAAAACAATACCCTCATCGCACAATACGATGAGGGTATCTATATCTCGATACTTAAATCAAGGGCATACCAGCCTTCCTGCACTCCTCACGCATCTGCTCAGGCCAGATGCTCGACTGCGTTTCGCCTACATGGGCCTTGTGAAGCAGTACCATACACAAGCGACTCTGTCCTATACCGCCACCGATGGATTGGGGTAACGAGCCCTCAATCAAGCGACGATGGAAATATAGACTCTTGCGCTCCTCCTTGCCACTCTGTTTGAGCTGACACTCCAGTGCCTCACGGTTCACACGGATACCCATTGACGAGAGCTCGATAGAACGCTCAAGAATAGGATACCAAATAAGCAGGTCTCCATTCAAACCCGCGAGTCCCGTTTCCTCAGATATGGTTGAGTAGTCGTCGTAGTCGGGGGCGCGGTTGTCGTGCTTCTCGCCGTTGCTTAGCTCCGAGCCGATACCTATAATGAATACCGCGCCATACTCCTTGCAGATAGCATCCTCACGCTCCTTGGCCGTAAGGGTGGGGTAGCGTTGCAGAAGCTCTTCGGCGTGGATAAACTTAATCTGCTCAGGCAAGAAGGGCTCAATCTGCGGATATGTTTCGCAAATATGGTATTCGGTACGCAGAATAGCTCCGTAGATGCGCTCTACAATCTTCTTAAGATACTCCACCGTGCGGCACTCTTCGGGCATAACGCGCTCCCAGTCCCACTGGTCAACATACAATGAGTGGAGGTTGTCCAGCTCCTCGTCGGCACGTATGGCATTCATGTCGGTGATGATACCGTAATTGTTGTCAACCTTGTACTCGGCAAGTGTTACACGCTTCCACTTCGCCAATGAGTGTACCACCTCGGCCTCTGCCTCAGCCATATCCTTAATGGGGAATGTTACGGGACGCTCCGAGCCACTCAGGTCATCGTTCATTCCAAGACCTTTCAGTACGAACAGCGGTGCTGTTACACGGCGCAGACGCAATTCGGTAGAGATGCTGCTCAGGAAGAAATCTTTAATCTTTTTGATGGCAATCTCGGTCTGCTGGAGGGTGAGTGCGGCTTTATAATTGTGAGGTATGATAAGTTGACTCATAATTTTCGGTACTTAACGTGTTAATATTTTGCAAATATAGTGTAAATTTTGCATGTTTATTCCAATTAGGCTCTTTAATGAGATAAGATTACAGTGAAAATTCATAACTTTGGGAGGCGAAACAGTGAGTATTATGGATAAAAGTGTATATCGGCTGACACAGAAATCGGGACTTATTCTTGAGGGAGGAGGCATGCGAGGGGTTTTTACTTGTGGCGTGCTGGATAACCTGATGGATCGGGGTATAAGGTTTCCATATACTATTGGTGTTAGCGCTGGTGCATGTAACGGATTGTCGTATATGTCTGCTCAGCGGGGGCGAGGCAAATACAGTAATATCGACTTGCTGGACAAATATCATTATATCGGCTTTAAACAGCTGTTGCTCAAGGGAAATATAATGGATTTCGACCTGCTGTTTCATGATTTCCCGGAGCGAATTATCCCTTATGACTACGATAAGTTTGCTCGATGCGAGGAGCGATATGAGATGGTTACAACGAGTTGTCGCACGGGGCGAGCTTGTTATTTCGATGAGAAACACGACCCTGCGCGTATTATAGATATTGTCAAGGCTTCGAGTAGTCTGCCTTTTGTTTCGCCTATAAGCTATGTGGATGGCGAGCCGATGCTGGATGGAGGCATCGCCGACTCTATCCCTATTGTGCGCGCTCAATCGTTGGGATTTGATAATAACCTTGTGGTGCTGACACGTAATAAGGGTTACCGCAAGTCGTCAAAGCCTACTCCTGTCCCTCCGTTTTTCTACCGCAAATATCCCCAGCTAAGGGAGGCAATCCGTCATCGTAATACATTATATAATGAACAGATTGATTTGGTCGAAAGGCTTGAGTCCGAAGGGCGATTAATTGTCGTCAGGCCGCAGCGTCCTATTGAGGTTGACCGCATGGAGCGTAATACGCAGAAGTTACTTGACTTGTATAATGAGGGGTATAGCTGTGCTGCTGCGGTGGAGTTTGTTGATGGTAGTCAAATATATTAGCCTATCGAGCCTCAGAATGTGTTGTAAAAAAAATGGCGATGTTTTTGCAGGGTGGATAGGGTAAAAATCATCGCAAATGAAAAGAGACTTTATAGAAGCAATAAAACATCGCCGCACGTGTTATGATATTGGCAACAAGGAGTTAATCTCTCATCAGAGAGTGGTGGAGATTATAGATACCGCTTTGCTCTATGTCCCATCGGCATTTAATTGTCAATCTACACGCATCGTTATCCTCTTCGGCTCGCACCATGCCAAATTGTGGGATATTACAAAGAGTGTTTTGCAGGAGATTGTGCCTGCAAAGTCGTTCGAGCGTACAAGACTTAAGATCGACGGCAGTTTTGCTGCTGGGTGTGGGACAATTCTGTTTTTTGAGGATACTCAGGTTGTGGAAACGCAGAAGCGTGAGATGCCGACCTATGCCGATGTATTTGATGTTTACTCCGCACAAACATCTGCTATGCACCAGTTTACGATATGGACAATGTTGTGTGACGTGGGATATGGGGCCTCGTTGCAACACTATAATCCTCTTATTGATAAGGCTGTTGCCGAACAGTGGAGTATCGACCCTACGTGGCGACTGATGGCACAGATGCCTTTCGGCAATTCCCTGAAATCTACCGCCGCCAGACTCCAACACAAACTCCTATCCCAGCGCCGAGTAGTCTTTGATGAGTAAATATAAAGGGTGCTAACATCGTTAGCACCCTTCGTTTTGCATTTATCGCTATTACTTCGTAGCATCGCATACGCCGCGAAGATAACCGATAGACTCGGCTACGCCCGGGTGGGGATTTTTGCCATTCTTCTCGAATTCGAGAGATACTACGCCCTTATATTTAATCTGACGCAATACCTTTACGATGGGACGGAAGTCCATCACACCGCGACCCATCTCCCATGTCTGGCCCTTCTTTGAGGCCTCGCTCTCGTCCTTGATGTGGATGTCGTAAATCCATGCCTTATACTTCTTGATATCCTTTACGATATCCTCGCCCATACGAACTGAGTGTCCCAGGTCCATGCAGCAACCGATACCCAATGAAGGGTCTTTATACACCTCTGCAACCTTCTGGATGTTGGGGAAGGGGGCGCCATCGGGACCGTGAGTGTGGATAGCCACCTTAATACCCGTTTCCTTTACCTTCTTAATCATATAATCGGTAAGCTCGTAGTTGGGCACGCCGATGAATACGTCCGAGCCATAGCGCTCTGCATAAGCAAATGCGCGGTCCACCTCAGCCTCTGAACGCATATAGATCGGGCCGAGGATGTAGGGTTTAACGTCATATTCGCGGCACTTTGCCTTGAAAGCATCCATCTGCTCCTTGGTAGAGTCGAGCGGCAACCACCAATCCTTAACGGACATATAGTGCACCTCCATACTCTTTAGAAATGCCAATGTCTGGTCGATGTCGTAGCTGCGATAGGTGTAGCCTGCAACGCCAATCTTAAAGTCCTCATATCCGCGAGGGCCATTGATAAGTTGTGCCTCGGCAGGTTTGGCAAGCATTATAAATGCAGCCAATGTCAAAAGACGAAAAAGTTTTTTCATATTCATTTAGGTTTTATGTTTATTCTTGACTTCTGTAATGTTTTGCCAATCCACCCTCGGCTGTTTCGCGGTAGAGGCTCGGCAGATTGTGTCCTGTCTCCTTCATTACGGCTACCACGTGGTCGTATGTTACGCGGTGTTTACCGTCAGAGAGGATTGCAAATGTGGCCGAGTCGATGGCACGAGCTGCAGCAACAGCATTACGCTCGATGCAGGGAATCTGCACCAAACCACACACAGGGTCGCAAGTAAGTCCCAAGTGGTGCTCTAGAGCCATCTCAGCCGCATACTCAATCTGCGCCGGCGTGCCACCCATAAGCTGACAAGCCGCAGCCGCAGCCATGGCGCATGCAACACCAATCTCTCCCTGACAACCCACCTCAGCTCCAGAGATAGAGGCATTTGTCTTGGCAATGTTGCCGAATATGCCAGCCGTAGCCAATGCGCGTATGATACGTACGGGACGGTAGTCGTTCAGTTTGTTGAGATATCTCAATACCGCTGGCAGTACTCCACACGAGCCGCAAGTGGGGGCTGTCACAACCTCGCCACCCGATGCATTCTCCTCGGCCGTAGCCAGAGCATAAGCATATAGACGAGAGCGATTGCTGACAGTAGGGCCATACTCTTTGGCCTTCAACCAATATGTACTCGCCTTGCGTGCCACCTTCAGGCCGCCCGGCAATACACCATCGTTGTTCAAGCCATTGTCGATGGTCTGAAACATAGTGAGCCATATCTGCTCAAGGTATGCCCAGATATCATCCGACTCGCAGTCCTGTACATACTCCCAGATGGTCTTACCCTCGCGGTCGCACCAGCGAAGAATCTCCTCGGCAGTACTCAATGGGTAGATTTTCTCCCCTGAAAGCTGTGGCATATCGGGACTGGCGATGTTACCTCCGCCTACGCTGTATATGGTCCAGTCATCAACGACCTTGCCGCCCTTTAACGCCTCGAAGAACATACCGTTAGTGTGATACTCCTTTATGATTTCCGGCTTCCAGATAATATCGGTGGGAGCAATATTCTCCAACACCTCACGTATTGCAGTATCGGTGAGGTGTCCCTTGCCCGTAGCTGCCAATGAGCCGTAGAGTGTTACACGATACGCCTCGGCATCGTTGTTCTTGGCCATAAACATCTCAGCGGCCTTGCGAGGACCCATGGTGTGGCTGCTCGAAGGGCCGTGGCCAATCTTGTATAGTAATTTTAGTGATTCCATATGTAAATTTCTACACTGAACCTTATTTCGTCCTGCGAGGCTTACCTTGCAACTTCCAGTCGCATTTGCAAGTCTTACCCACCCCTAATCCCCCGCCTCAGGCAGGGGACTTTGGTCGCTAACGCTCCGAGGTTGCAGGCCCAAAGGTTGTGTAATATTAAATTATACCTATACGTGTCGTAAAATCTCCTCCAGACTATTGAAGTGACTCTTGTAGTCCTCCAGCGAGCGACGAATAACCTCGTATGCCTCCTCGCGGCCATATGTGGCAACAATTTCAACCTTGCGAGGACGCTCGCTGTCACGGTCTGATGCCGGCATATCCTTATATGTGAGGAAATAGTGCTTCAGACGGTCGACGATAACGTGTGGCAACTCCTCAATGTCGTTGTAGCCACGATAGGTGGCATCGTTACGCAGCACGGCAATAATCTTGTCGTCGGCCTCATCTCCGTCCAACATGCGGAAACCACCGATTGGCTTGACCGATGCGATGATGTCACCGTGGGCGATGGTGCGCTCGGTCAGCACACATACATCCAACGGGTCTCCGTCACCCTTGATATTCTGTCTGCCACTGCGCTCCATGCAGAAATCGGCAACCGAGTCACCGCAATAACTCTGTGGAATAAAGCCGTAGAGGGCAGGTACGACATTTGAGTATTTCTGCGGACGGTCGATGCAGATATATCCGCTTACCTTGTCCAGCTCATACTTTACGGTATCTGTTGGTACCATCTCGATGAATGCAGTTAACACTTCGGGTGCGTCATCACCCACCTCGAGACCATGCCACGGGTGTGACTTGTATCTGAGTCCCATGAGTCGAGCAATAGGGTCGTTGATTTTATTTCCCATACTATTTAAGTTTTAATATTGATACAAATCTTATCTGTTTCGTTATCCTACAATGTATCGTGCCACGCGGGGCATGAGTTTATATATCGCTGCCGTAACACCCCAGCACAGTGCAAATACTATGGCTACCGTGCAAATAACGCACAGCGGCGTGGGCAGGCCTAATGGCTGCAATGCGATGATTACGGGGCCGAGGAATATATAATGCATAAGGTACGATCCGAAACTGCACTTGGTGGTGCTGGCGAGGATATTCTGCATGCGCACAGATGTGACCTTCACACGCTGTACGGCAAGGAATATACCCAAAGCCATCAGCGCTACGTTGGGCGAGCAGAACTGCCAGAACATCTCCAACAAGTCGGGGGCCTCCTCGTAGCTGTATTGTGCGATGAGAGCCGAGAATCCTGTGTAGGTTATGATGTAGCCAGCGAAGTAGAGCATTGCTCCCATGGCGATAATCTTACGCGATGGCAGGGGGTTGCCTTTGCCCAAAAGATGGCCCAGCAGCAGATACCCGGTGAAGCCCGCAAAGTAGTAGAATGTCCCGAATTGATTCCATGCGCAGACACCGAACAGGTCGGGTGATATAATCTGCGAGAGATATGGAATCATTAGCGAGCAACACCACAATATTATGTATGTGCGTATAAGGGTAGGGTCATTGTGCTCAACCCATGCCGAGAAGAAGGGCATAATCAGGTAGAGTCCGATGAGCATATATAGATACCACATATGGGTGGTATAACCATTAAACGCAAAAGGTATCATGGCGATATTGCCGATGGCATCACTCCACTCCTGAGAGGGTGAGTACTCGAACGGGAAGAGTATTGAGATGACAGAACTATTCAGCCCGATAACTCCCGTCAGCCACGGAATGAGATAATATACCGCAGACCAAATCAACATCGGAATCAACACTCTCGGAATTCGTCGGCGGTAGAATTCTCCAGCAGGCATCTTTATCGGCAATAACAGCAGACCCGTCATCATGGCAAAGAGAGGTACGCTTGGACGCATGAGCGAGCCGATGAAGGCTCCCCAAAAACCATTCATAGGGTCATCTTGAGGCGTGGCGTTGTAGATGTCTACGCTATGTGCGGCAATAACCATCAATAGCGCCACCAGACGCAGCACATCTACCCATACTATACGAGAGTTATTTGTCATTGCAGAATTGGTTTTTCGGCTCGAATAAAATTTATCAAACAAATATACAAAAATAATTCTTCAATAGCCAATTTGTGCGCTAAAAAAGTGGGAGAGTTGATTTTCATAGGGGAGAGTTTGAAAATCAACGGAAAAATATTGCATTTTTAGACCAAATGTTGTATCTTTGAATTTAGTTCATGTGTAACTTTTGAAAATTTATAACCAAAAAATTATACAAAATGTTAAAAAAGTTTATCAACTTCTACAAGACCAGTTCTCCCATTGCGCCCCTTGAGGTAAGCGCAGAGGCGAAGGACAAACTCTACAAGAAGCTGCGTTTTCAGGCTTTTGCGGCAGGTACTATCGGTTATAGCCTTTACTATGTGTGCCGTACGAGTTTGAACGTGGTGAAGAAGCCTATCCTCGATAGCGGAGCATTGGATGCTACACAGTTGGGTATCATTGGCTCGTCGCTGCTGTTTGCCTACGCTATTGGTAAGTTTGTAAACGGTTTTTTGGCCGATTACAGCAATATCAAGCGATTTATGGCTACTGGTCTTGCCGTGTCGGCTGTGGCAAACCTGTTGATGGGTGTGTTGGGTCTGGCTTCAGGCGCTATAATCTCATCAGCTGTTCTCTTTATCGCAATGTCTATCATGTGGGCAATCAACGGATGGTCACAGTCTATGGGCTCACCCCCTTCGGTTATTGCTTTGTCGCGTTGGTATCCGCTCGATAAGCGTGGAACATACTACGGATTCTTCTCGGCAAGTCATAATATAGGCGAGTTCTTCTCATTCCTCTTTGTAGGTAGCTTGGTAGCTACGGCTGGCTGGCAGTGGGGATTCTTCGGCTCGACTATCGCAGGTGTGTTAGGTGTGATTTTCATCATCCTCTTCATGCACGATACGCCCGAGAGCAAGGGTCTGCCCTCAATCACTGAGTTGGCACACGAGGAGAAAAAGAATACCGATAACCAGTCTGTTAAGGACGTGCAGAAGCTGGCTTTGCGTACACCCGCAGTGTGGATTCTGGCTTTGGCGAGTGCATTTATGTATATCAGCCGCTACGCTATCAATGGCTGGGGTGTGCTCTACTTGCAGGAGAATAAGGGCTTTGACCTGGTTGACGCTACGCAGATTATCTCTATCAATGCTCTGTTGGGTATTATTGGTACGGTCTTCTCTGGCTGGATTTCAGACCGTTTCTTCAAGGGTAGCCGTAATATCCCTGCATTGGTTGCCGGTGTGCTGAACACCATCGGACTTATCCTGTTTGTCTATGGTGGCAATGGCTGGTTTGTTAATATCCTTAGTATGATTATCTTCGGTATCGCTATCGGTGTACTCATCAGCTTCCTCGGAGGCTTGATGGCCGTAGATGTTGTACCTCGTAATGCTACGGGCGCAGCTCTGGGTGTTGTGGGTATGGCGAGCTATGCCGCAGCGGGTATCCAGGATGTTGTCAGTGGTGCGCTTATCGACGCAGGTAAGACTGTCGTTGATGGTGTTACGGTTTATGATTTCAGCAATGCCGCTATCTTCTGGATTGGAGCATCTATTATTTCATTTATGCTCCCCATCCTCAACTGGCGCCGTAAGGTTCAGGAGTAATCTTCAACTAATCATAATTAAGGCCGTCCCGTGTGGACGGCTTTTTTTGTATATGCTTTATCTTGCTGATAAGATGAAAATCTGCGGAATTTATATTATCATTTGAAAATATTTGCTACCTTTGTGTTAGGCTGTCGGATA
>CAYLRH010000033.1:0-8753 GCA_964385905.1 uncultured Alistipes sp. | reverse complement strand
TTCATTAGATTTTTCCAGAGATATTGGTTAAATTTGTAGTTTAGAGTGTTATACGTTTTAGACTACAAATTTTTTATTTTATGAATATCTACAACTTTTTCCTACGTGGCACGGCTGTAATGGCTGCCGTAGCTACACTCGCTTGCTGCGGCAAGCAGACAAAAGAGGCTTTTCCCGTACCCGAGAAGCCAATCTTAGAGATGGACTACTCTGCCGAGAAGACTTCGTTCGAGGTGTGGGCGCCTACGGCCGAGAAGGCTGTTGTACGCCTGTACGATGGCGACAAGATGGTAGAGGAGATTGAGATGAAGTCGAGCAACGACGGTCTTTGGTCGGCAACTGCCAATGGTGACAAGAAGGGGCTCTATTACGCCTTTCAGGTTACCGTTGACGGCAAGCCTTTGAAAGAGACAGCGGGTATCTTTGCACGCGCACTCAACGTAAATGGCGACCGCGGAGCAATTATCGACCTCAACGACACAAATCCTGAGGGTTGGGCTGAGGATAAGACTCCCGTTGTTCCCACATCGGAGATTGTCATCTACGAGATGCACTACCGCGACATGACAGCTCACGCCACAGCTGGCAGCAGCTATCCCGGCAAGTATCTTGGCATGGCCGAGCATGGCACTCGCTCAAAGCAGGGCCTTGCAACAGGTATCGACCACCTTGTAGAGATGGGTATCACTCACCTCCACCTTTTGCCCACAGCCGACTTCGGCTCTATCGACGAGTCAACACCCACCGACCAGTACAACTGGGGTTACGAGCCCAAGAACTACTCGGCTCCCGAGGGTACATACTCTACAAATCCCGCCGACCCGAAGGCTCGTATCCTTGAGCTTAAGACTTTGGTGCAGGCGTTACACAAGGCAGGCATTAACGTAGTGTTGGACGTTGTTTACAACCACACCACATCTACCGAGAACTGCGGTTTTGAGCTCACCGTTCCTGGTTATTTCTACCGTATGCGCGAGGATGGCTCATTTGCCGATGGCTCAGGATGCGGTAACGAGACTGCCAGCGACAAGGCTATGATGCAGAAGTACATCGTTGAGTCGTTGGAGTATTGGGTTAAGGAGTACCACATCGACGGCTTCCGTTTCGACCTGATGGCTATTCACGACATCGAGACAATGAACCTCATCCGTCAGCGTCTGGAGGCAATCAAGCCCTCAATCCTACTCTATGGCGAGGGTTGGGCTGCAAGCAATCCCCTCTACGACGAGTCGAAGCTCGCTTTCAAGCGTTACACATACCAGATGCCTGGCGTAGGTGCATTCTCTGATGATATTCGCGACGGCTTGCGCGGTAAGCTCGACCTCTCTGCTGGAGGCTTCATCCACGGCGTAGCAGGCAACAAGGAGGCTGTGAAGTTTGGTCTTGCAGGTGGTGTGGAGCATCCTCAGGTTGCACACACCGAGAAGGCATGGTGCGCAGCTCCCACACAGCACATCAGCTACATCAGCTGCCACGACGACCACAACATCCGCGACCGCCTCGAGCATATCTCTCCCAACGCTTCGGAGAAGGAGTTGCTCAAGATGGTTAAGTTGGCTCAGTTTGGTGTGTTTACATCACAGGGTATCCCCTTCTTCTTCTGCGGTGAGGAGATGTTCCGCTCGAAGTTGGGTGAGAAGAATACATACAATATGCCCGATAAGTACAACGCTATCGACTGGACTTTGAAGTCGCAGTACAAGGATTTGGTTGAGTACTACAAGGGCCTTATCGCTCTTCGCAAGGCACACCCCGCATTCTCATTGGGTACGGCTGAAGCTGTACGCGAGCACCTCACATTCATCGACAACAGCAATGAGGCTGCCGTAGGTTTCGTGCTCGACAAGCTGGAGGGTATCGACTCGGCAAAGCGTATCGTTGTGCTTATGAACGGCTCACGCGAGGCTGTTAAGTTCAACATCCCCGCAGGCAAGTACAAGTGGATTACCGATGGCTCGGCTTGGAACGTAAACGGCATAGGTACTCTCAACTCAAAGGGCGAGATTGAGGTACCTGCAATTACAGGTATCATCTTGGCAGAGTTCTAATATAAACTGCACCACAAGAAAAGGGTGTCCGTTTGGACACCCTTTTCTTTTTATACTTATAAGGCGAGCGTAACGACAAATCAGCCTTGTTTGACAATCACTTCTTCTCCTTAATAACAAATACGCAGCAAGCGCCAACAATAAGAAGCACACCTGCAAGTACCAACATATTAATCTCGGGAGCAAGACCTCCTGCGGGAGTAAAGGCCTTAAGAATCAATCCACCCAGTACAGCAGCCACAATCTGCGGCAAGCAGATAGTACCGTTAAACAAGCCCAGATATGTACCCATATGGCCACCGCTCAACGAGTTGGTCAAGATAGTGAAAGGCAATGCCAACATTGCAGCCCAAGCGCAACCAATCAAAAGGAAGCTGATGAACAACAGATAGGGGTCAGCCAGGAACTTTGTTGAGATAAAGCCGATACCGCCCAACACAAGGCTCAACGCATAGATAAGCTTCTTATTCTTGAACATAGGAATAACAATCGCCCACAGAACACTACCTACGGCCTGCACTGCAAAGAGGATACCTACCCAGTTACCAGCAGCATTATACTGCTCCGATGTAGTATCGAGAACGGTACGTGTAATGCCATCCACGGTGTTCTGCACGGTAGGTGCATCGAATGCATTGAATGCCACAGAGCCGTTAGTGTAGGTCCACATAAACATAAACGCTGCCCAGCAGAAGAACTGCACCAAACCTACGGTCCAGAAGGTAGAGGGAGCCTTCACCAACAACTTGAATACATTTGTCTTCTCCTCTTTCTCCTCCTGCTTGATGCCGTGATACTCGGCGTAGAGCTGGGGAGGATACTCCTTAACCTTCATCGTTGTGTAGATAACACAGAGTATAAGGATTGCTGCACCTGCATAGAACGAGAAGATAACAGTATTAGGTATCACACCTTCGGGGGCAATGTTGCTGATACCTATGCCAGTCAATACGAAGGGGAAGATATAGCCCACAAGGCTACCAGCGTTACACAAGAAGCTCTGGATAGAGTAAGCCAAACTCTTCTGCTTCTCGTTCACCATATCGCCCACCATCATCTTGAAGGGCTGCATAGCCACGTTGATGCTCGTGTCGAGCAACATAAGCGAGATAAGGCCGAAAATCATAGCTGTACTGACAGCCATACCAAAGCTACCAGCATTGGGCAACATACACATCACCAGCACGGCAACCACTGCACCCACAAACAGATAAGGGATACGGCGGCCAAAGCGAGTCCACGTCTTGTCGCTCAACGCTCCGATGATGGGCTGCACGATAATACCCATAAGCGGGGGCAAAATCCAGAAGTAGCTCAAGCTATGCGGATCGGCTCCCAATGTCGAGAATATACGACTGATATTGGCGCTCTGGAGAGCGTAAGCAATCTGCACGCCGAAGAAACCGAAGCTGATATTCCACAGCTTCCAAAAACTTTGATCAGGTATTTGTTTCATGTTAAGTTAGTTATTAGGTTCGGTTTTAAGATCTATGCGAATGGCAAATCATCTGTGTAATCTTATCGTTAAAGCCATCCTTTGCCATCAACTCCTCCAAAGTCATGTGCATACGGTAGCGCCAATAGTGGCGGGGATTTGCAGGCACGTTGATTCGCTCGGCATCGGCATCATCAAGGCGCAGGCCCTCGTCAATTGAGAACCAATCCTGCAGAGCCAAGATACAGAGCAACGACGGAGATTCGAGATGCTGGCGTACAACCTGCTCGCACATAGCACCCGATGCCTCGGCAGGAGCTGCACCATTGTAGCAGAGAACATTGTAGTAGAAGCTCGCTGTTACGTCCTTATCCTCGCGCCACCAGCCACGAAGCGTACTCATATCGTGAGTCGAGATGGTACATACCGAGCGGTAGGGATACTCCTCTACGTGGCCGAACTCATGCTGCGGATTCTTCGGCATACGCTGAATCTCAAGGCTGAGAATCTGCATCTGGTCCATAGCCCAAGGTACGCAGTCGGGCACCATACCCAAATCCTCACCGCAGACGAGCATCGATGTAGCCTGCGTAAGCTGCGGCAACTTCTTCATAGCCTCCTCATACCAGAACTGGTTATGACGCTCGTAGAAGTAGTGAACATAGAGGCGGTCGAATGCAGCCTTCTCCTGCTCATTTAGGCGAGAGTAGAGGTAATCGTTCTGCGCACTGATGCGGGGATGATACATATTCGCATGCTTACGGTCGGGAACGAACAAAACGTTGTCAATGAGCGAGTAAACGCCCTCACGAATCCACTCATTGCCCTCCGCAAGAGGATTCTCATTAAGATATGCCTCCACCTTGCGCTGTGTATCGAACTTAGGCTTCATAGCATATATATCGTCGTGGCAATGCTTCAGGAAGGTCTTCTTCACAAAGTCGGCCTTATCACCGAAGTATTTACCCAGCAACTCCTCGTTGATGAAAGGCTTGGTCATAAACTCCTTCTGGAAGTGCAGGCCATACGATTGAATCTCCTCTGCCGACATAGGCATAGCGGGTGAGAACTGACCTACCAGACCATTCACCGAGTGTGCAGGAATCTCCCAGATACGGAAGAAACCGAGGATATGGTCGATACGATATGCACTGAAGTACTCGGCCATCTTTGTGAAACGACGACGCCACCACTGATAGCCATCGGCAGCCATCACGTCCCAATTATATGTCGGGAAGCCCCAGTTCTGGCCCGTAGCAGAGAATGCATCTGGTGGAGCACCCGCCTGACCGTTCATATTGAAGTAATAGGGCTCAACCCACGCCTCTACACTATTGCGGCTGATACCGATAGGTATATCACCCTTCAGGATTACACCCTTCGAGCGTGCATACTCGCCAGCGGCCAACAACTGCACGTGCAACTGATACTGCACATAGTAGTAGAATGCTACGTCTGCATAGCTCTTTGCGCGAGGATTGCAAAGCTTGGCAATCTCCTTCTCATCATACTTGCTATACTCGGGCCACTCAGAGAATACTGGCGTACCGAACTTATCTCGCAAATACGAGAAGGCGGCATAGGGCTGCAACCAGTGCGCATTCTCCTTAAAGAACTTCTTGAATGCCGCTGAGGCCAGCACCTCCTTGCCTGTCTCGGTGAATATCTGACGCAAGTAACCACGCTTAAGTTCATTCACAGCCTCATAATCCACCTGAGGCAAAGCATTGAGAGCCTTACGTTTCTTCTCATACTCCTTCATTGCAGCCTTGTCGGCAAGGGCCGGCAACTGACGCAAGTCGATATACATCGGGTGGAAGGCGTAGATAGAGATACTATTGTAGGGATATGAATCAATCCATGTACCTGTGATTGTAGTGTCGTTGATAGGCAGAATCTGCACGGCACGCTGCGAGGTCTTAACAGCCCAATCAACCATCTTGATGATGTCGCCGAAGTCGCCGACACCCTGACTACCCTCGCTACGAAGCGAGAAGACGGGCACAGCCGTACCTGCCACCTTAGTATTTGTCGAGGGGAGGTAGAGCTCCTGCTCTGACATCACCACATGCTCGCCTTTATTCATATAAGGAACTGAGAGATAGCGGTTGGAACCACTCTCCCACTCCTCGATACTCTTTGTCGAGGCATTCAATGCAACGAACTTATACTCGCCCGAGCATACCTTTTTTACGTCGAGAGTTACAGACCAGATGTTGGGCTGCACCTCCTCCATTGCAACAGCGTTTGCTGCATCCCAACCGCCTACGCACTCACCAACAACAGCAAGTTGTTGTCCCTTGTGGTGTAGGCAGGGAGATACTGCACGCAATGTAATGCTATTGGCCGGTGATGTTGTGTGACTTTTGGCCGCAACATCGTAATTACCTGAAAATGCCGAGCTGAAAAGATACGACGCCACAGGCTGGTCACGCCAGCTGTCGTGGATGATATACTCCGCCTCGCGTGCCTTCCACTTGGGCAACGCATGAGCCATACGGCCGCTCTCGACACGCTGACTCTCACCATCGCGGAAGATAGCATAACGATATGTTGCGGGGACACCCGTTACCTCCACAGCGCCAGCCCAATAGGCTCCATCCACGCTCGAAAGCATGACGGGCGACTTCTCGCCCTCAATCAAAACGCCGACTTGCTCGCCCCACGAGGTGCGATATTCGATGTGAAATGATAGTTTCATTTGGTTATGTTTTTAGTTTTGGTTTTCCTCATTGTGATGCAATAGCCTCTATTGCACCAATATGTATATTTATACAAATATACGTAAATTCATTAAGATAACATAACCAGATAGCAAATTGTTGCATCATAAAACCATTTATATATCATTTTTTCAATCATAGATTTGCGAAATCGTACGTTAATACGTAATTTTGTTACAATCGTTATGATTAAATACCCCTATAAACTGCAAATCTTTAACTTAAATAATATGAAAACAAAATTCTCTTTTTTGACAAATCTTGCCGTAATGGCCATTGCTGCAATTATGGTAAGTTGTGGCACGGCTGAGACAACTGCATCCGTAGGTCATAAGACCGATGCGTTAGATGCTTCAGCATGGAACAGTGCCAAATGGATTTCGGCTGCTGATGCGATTGTATTGACCGAAAGGAAAGGCGACCGTGCAGCCGATGGTGCAAGTTGGTTCGTTTCAACTGTTAAGAACGAGCAGAAGGTTACCTCTGCCAAGTGGATGACAACAGGTTTGGGCGTTTATGAGATTTACGTAAACGGCAAGCCCGTAGGCGAGGAGTTCTTGAAACCCGGATTTACCGATGTCCGCAAGACCCGTCGTTCATTCACCTACGACATCACCGAGGCATTTAACACTGGAGCTAATGCCGAAAACGTACTCTCTGCTCAGGTTACTCCCGGCTGGTGGGCCGATAAGATTGTGACTCAGGGATATATCAAGGGCATGTTTGGTAAAAAGTGTGCATTCCGTGCTGTTTTGGAGCTTACCTTTGCCGACGGAACAAAGAAGCTCTACGGTACAGACCTTGAGAACTGGAAGGCAGGCGTTGCCGGCCCTGTAAAGCACGCTGGCATCTTCGATGGTGAGGAGTACGATGCACGCGAGGCAATGGGATTCGAGTGCGTTGACAAACTCTCTACCCCTGAGGAGAACAAGGAGTTTGCGGGCGAGATTCTCCCGTCGGAGGGTGCGGAAATCTATCTTCGTCACGACCTCACACTCTCTCCCGTTAAGGCATACACATGGAAAGATATTGAGGGTGCAAAGGAGAACGAGTATGGTAAGGTAGTTATCGCGCAGGAGTTTACAGCTGGCACCCCCATGACCATCAAGGCTGGCGAGACATTGGTGGTTGACTTCGGCCAGAACTGCGCAGCCGTTCCTGAGTTTGTATTCAAGGCCAAGGAGGGTACTAAGCTCACATGCTTACCTTCGGAGTTGCTCAACGATGGCAATGGAGCAAAGAGCCGTGGCATGGATGGTCCCGAGGGCAGTTGCCACCGCGAGAATCTCCGTACACCCGACTCTGGCATGATTCTCGAATATACATTTGCCAATAATAACAACTACGTTACATATCACCCCAGTTGCACTTTCTTCGGCTATCGCTTCGTATCTATTACAGCTACCGACGAGGTGACAATCAAGTCATTGACTTCTATCCCCGTAACTTCTATTGCAGAGAATATGGAGAGTGGTAAAATTACTACGGGCGACGAGTCTGTGAACAAACTTATCTCAAACACATATTGGGGCCAGCTCTCCAACTACCTCTCAGTTCCTACCGACTGCCCGCAACGTAACGAGCGTCTGGGATGGACTGCCGACACACAGGTATTTACCGAGACAGGTACATTCTTCGCCAATACACTCACCTTCTTCCATAAGTGGATGCGCGATATGCGTGACAGCCAAAATGAGTTGGGCGGTTTCCCCGGTGTTGCCCCCTATGCTCAGTATGGTAACGAGAAGATGCGTCTGGGTTGGGCCGATGCTGGTATCATCGTACCGTGGACCGTATGGAAGCAGTTTGGTGATACGAAGATTATCAACGATAGCTGGGATGCCATGAATCTCTTCATGAATCACATCTACGAGACAAAGTATAACCACGAAACCCTCGTTGCCGAGAATGGCAACTATCAGTGGGCCGACTGGTTGAGCTATGAGCCTTTGGAGACATGTGGTGGTTTGCATCGTGCAAATGGCAAGATTATGCCTGAGGCAATTACTTACTGGAACTACCTGAGCGCATCATATTGGGCAATCGATGCTACAATGATGGCCGACATGGCTGTCGCTACGGGCCGTGACGCTGCGATATATAAGAAGATGGCAGACGAGGCTAAGGCATATATGAAGAAGGAATTTATGAAGGCTGATGGTACTTTCAAGACTGCAATCCTCAACACCATGCAGACTCCCGCTCTGTTTGCATTGAAGAATGGTCTTGTAGAGGGCAAGGCAAAGGCTGATATGATTGAGCGCCTGCGTAAGAACTTTGCTGAGCATGACAACTGCTTGCAGACAGGCTTCCTGGGCACATCAATCCTGATGGCGACCCTTACCGAGAACGGCATGGATGATATCGCTTACGAGCTTCTCTTCCAGCGTAAGAACCCCAGCTGGCTCTACTCTGTGGATAATGGCGCAACCACCATCTGGGAGCGCTGGAATAGCTATATGCTCGATAAGGGCATGGGACCGAAGGGCATGAACAGCTTCAACCACTACGCCTACGGTTGTGTATGTGAGTGGATTTGGGAGACTG
>CAYLRH010000032.1:0-8829 GCA_964385905.1 uncultured Alistipes sp. | reverse complement strand
CCTGACCCCGTGCGTGACAGGCACGTATTCTAACCAGCTGAACTAACGCACCATTGCTGATTGCGATTGCAAAGGTAGTACAAAAATGTTAATCTGCAAATTTTTTTTATATTTTTTTGATATTTGTTTGGCGGAGTGGTTGTGTGGCGGAGGATAAAATGTTAAATATTAGAGCATTGAATGTGCGTATGTTTATTGTCGTTTTTTGTTGTTCGTAATGTGTCGTATGCCAATGTAGGCAAGTGCCGAGTATATAATTGCCATTGTTGCCAAGGCTATTATTTCAGGCATGACATCATTTAATGTGGCCCCCATTGTCTGCAATTTTATAAAACCACGAGTGTCAAATGTGCTGGGGAATATTATAGCTGGCAATCGTAGCCAGCGAGGTATCGCAGATGAGGGAAAAGATACACCGCTGAGCATAAGTAGAGGAATAGAGGTCCATAATAGTAACATAAGAGGAGTTTCACGATGGCGGAAGAGAGTTGATAAGGCTATGCCCAGCAGTATGGATGACAACAGGTATAGCCCGATAAATAACGATATGGCTAATGCCGAGCCGTTTATCGGATAGTGGAATAGACGATAGTGTACGTTTAATAGGTATAGTGCAAGTATGGCGTAAACGGTAAAGTAACAGATGGTCTTGCCTATGATTAAATGGAGTACGCTTTGTGTTGGGCCGAGAGTTGTGTATAGTCCTCTCTCGTGCCATGTGCCACCAATCATGCCGATGCCGATAAGCAGGGTTTGCTGTAAGATGAGGATAATGATTGGCGGCATGACAAAGCTGCCATAGCCGAGGTATGGGTTGAAAAGCGTATGGGACGTATATTTTATTGGTTGTGAGATGGTCTTGGCTTGTGGAATCTCGGCTCCTTCGGCTATCAAGCGTTGGAACTCTATCATGACCTCGGAGGTGCTTATACTGGCTACCATGTCCTGGAAAACTTGTCTGTACATAAGCATGTAGCTGGCATCAAGATATATCGCAACATTTGCCCCGCTACCATTCATGAGGCTGCGTTCGTAGCCATTGGGAATATATGCGATACCGTAAATATCGCGATTGAAAAATAACCTCTTGGCATCTTCCATGTCCGACGGCTCGTATGCGACGTATGCGTTCGGCCCTGCACTGAATGTGTTGATTAATTTTCGGCTCGCGGGGGTGTGGTCGTTGTCGATGACACCTATCGGGATGTCGCGCAGTACCTGTGTTCCGTAGGTGAGAGAATAGATTGTTGCATATATTATTGGGGCAAAGACGAGTATAAGTATAACTCCCGCGTCGTGGAAGATATACCTAAATTCATTGAGCGTTACGTTTATAATCTGTTTCATGATGTTCTATATTTTACCCCAAAACTCTTGGTTGCGTATTATCTTTTTTAGTCGGGGAATGACGGTGATGGGAAGAACCAAAAATATCATCATATATGATAATTGCGTTATGGAGTAGCCTATTGGCGCACCCCGAAGAGCTTGGTCTACCATAATGTCGGTGAAGTAGGTGAATGGAAACAGATGGCTGAACCACTGCATGCCCTTGTGCATGGCCATTGTCGGAAAGGTCAATCCCGATAGCGAGAATGCCATAACCGAGTAGCCGCCACCAAGCGACATTGCAAGCCGCATATCGGCAGTTATGGCTACAATGAATACGGCTATTCCCATGTAGGTTATGATAAATATCTCGCAACTTGTGATGAGTAGCCATACGCTGCCCCTTAACGGTACGCCAATCACCTCAAACAGCAGGATGAACATTATCATCGCCATGGAGGTCATGGCAATGAAAGTTGGAGTTAGCTTGCCAATTAGGGCTGTGGCGATTGAGCCGTTGGCTGAGAGAATCCACTCCCCTGCTGTTGAGTATCTAAGCTCCGAGCCTACGGCGAATATTGTGGATAACATGGTGAATATCAGTATCATCATTGGCATGAAGCTCGGTGAGAGATAGTAACTGTAATTGGTGTATGGATTGAACAGAACGCGTTTGTCGAATCTTATGGGTATGGCTTGAGCCAGTGCCTGACTCTCGGATAAGCCTTGCTGGAGTAACGTCTGCATTTGTATGCCAACGGAGAAGGTGGCGATTGATGCCTGCAATGCCTTGGATATTAGCCCGTTTTCGAGTATGTTTGTTCCTGATATATATGCTTCGACTGGGGTTTGTGTGAGGCTTAATATATCTTTCTCGAAGTTATGGGGAATGATAACCATTGCTCCGACTTCTCCTTGACGAATAAGGCGCTCACCTTCGTAGGTGTCAGGGGTTTCAAAACGGACTGCAACCTCAGGCGTGGCATCAATCATGGTCGTGAGCCGTCTTGATAGCACCGAGTGGTCATCATCGACTATTGCAATGGGGAGGTCGTGAGGTATCCCTTTGTAGAAGATTGCAGCAAATAGCAAGAGTGAAGATAGTGGCAAGATAGTGAGTGTTGCAAAGTAGGGTTTGAATTGCCATATCCTCTTTAGCTCGCGTTGTATGGTAGTATGTACTCCTCTTATCATAGTTGCTCCCAATTGACGAGTACGCTCATGCCCGGACGTAACGCAGTGTTGTTTTGCGTAGGATATGCTTTTACTGCAAATGTGCGAATGTCGAAACCTCCCTGGGTGCGCGTAGCACTCCATGTGGCAAAGTCGGCCTGAACGGATATGTATTGTACCTCAAGCTCTATCTCACAATCAAGTGCAGGAACATAGCCGACAAACTGTTTGCCGAGAGATATTTTGGGTAATAGACTCTCTTTGATGTTGAATGTTACCCAGATGTCGTTGGTGACGATTATCGTTACAACGGGATAACCACTCCCGATGAGCTCGCCCCTCTCGGCAATTATGGTGGAAATTTCACCATCAACGGGTGCATACACCATGGCGTCGCTTATGTAGGACTCCACTTCGTTTATCGCACCCTCAGCCTGTTGCACTTGAGCCGCTGCGGCCTCCTTCTCCTCACGGCTTGCTCCATCTCTGGTAAGATCATACTGGGCCTTGGCGGCTGCCTCGGTGGCTACCATAGCCTGAAAATTGGCCTCGGCCTCATCGAATCGTTGTGCGGCTACTACCCCATTCTCGTAAAGAGTTTTTATGCGTTCGTAGGTACGTTGTGCCAATATCTTGCCCGCTTGAGCCTTTTGCCATAGATTGCGAGCTGCCTCTATCTGTTGTGTACGTGCGCCAGCTAAAGCCTTCTGGTCGAGGGCCGATGCGGCATCCTTGGCTGCTATTGCTTGCTGAAGTTTTGCATCTAATTCGGGAGTGGAGAGCGTATAGAGTAACTCCCCTCTTGATACCACCTCTCCTTCGCGGAGATTCATCTCTACGATGCGACCCACAATCTTCGAGGAGGCTTTGTAGGTGGTACACTCCACTGTGCCTTGAATTATAATAGGCTCGGAGCGTCTAATCCAATAACCCACTAAAGCTATGATGAGTATTGTGGCGATGATGGCAGTTGCTGCTAAAAATATTCTTTTGTTCATGTTATTCGATGATTTGTGCTGTGTTGCGTCGGATATAATCAATAAAGTGAGTGATTATACCAGCTGTTTCCAAAAGCTTTGCCAATGTTGTGTCGTATTTATATGCGGTTTCCAAACGTTCGGTGAGGGCTTTGGCGAGGTTTAGCTCTGCGTCAATAAGTTCCGAGGCTGTAATCCACCCCTCGGAGAAGGCTCTCTTTTTCGCCTGCAGATATTCTTGGGCAAAGCGTATTGATGAGTCGATTGAAATTATGCGGTTGTGATAGTTGAGTAACTGGTTATATAATTTCTCCACAAGAACGCCGATATCATCGTGAGCCTTTGTGGCGATTTGTTCTACTCTGCGCACAATCTCCTTTGATGCCATATATTTATATTCGCGATTGAGCCCATCGAAGAGCTTAAAGCTAACGCCAACTCCAACAGCCCAACGGGGAAGCAGATTTGTCAGTTGGTAGTTGTATATATTGGCCACGCCCATTGCTATGATTTGCGGATAGAACTCCGAACGTTGAAGACGAACGCCTTGTTCGGATAGCTCTCTTTTTAGCTCCACCTGCAACAACAGAGGGTTGGAGGTGGCGGCCAAATGTTTGTAGTAATCGACATCCTCTATCTCGCTTAATGTAAACATTGGGGTTGCGGTTTCTATGTCGTCACTGGTTGATAACGTTGCGCATAGTGCCTCTTTTATTGTAGTTAACTCAAGTTCTGCATCGTGTAGCTCGCGCTCGGCCTCGGCCATCTTGTATTCGACGTAGAGCCGTTCGCTGTGGGCTATAATCCCCTGCTCCTCCATGGCAATTGCATCGTTGAGATGATGGCGTATTCCGCTGGCAACTTGTTCTCTGACGTGCAGAACGTGTGTGGCCAATGACAGTGCGTAGTATCGTTCGATTAGTTCCGAAATAAGAGAGTTTTCGGCTTGTGCGCTTTGTTGTCGGGTAATCATCTCCTCGATTCTGGCTATGTGGTTTACGGTATTGATTTTGCCACCTAAGAATATGGGGATATTCACCTCCGCACCGATAAATCCCAAACTGCGGTTTTGCAGTGTGTAGCTCCAATCTAAACTGCTGATTTGCCCCAGTGCATTGCTGAGCATCGTAGATGCTTGTTGCGATAGTATTCCGCTTTGAGTTGCCGAGGTGATAATATCGGTGGTAATGGAGCTGAAGTTCTCCTTTAGATTATTTGCATTAAGTGAAATATCTTTACTGAGATAGCTGTAATTACCTGTAATATTTATTTGGGGCATTTTGAGCCCTCGCGCTGCTTTGCGATTGTATGCCGCAGCTTGTTCACTATGGCGAGATGATATGATGGTTGGATTTCTCTCTAAACTGATGTTTATCGCCTGCTCAAGGGTGAGCGTTTTGGCCTCTTGTGCGTACGAAAATGTCGTGTACAGAATTAATGTCGGTATAGTCGTTAGTAAGCGTTTCATGTTGTGATTAATTTTGTAGCTCTCCATGTCTCATTTATTGTGCATGTTTTTGCGGCTTGGCTGAATGGATTGAAATTGTGCCTAAATAGAACATAATGTATGATGAATGTTTATTTGGCATATTAGTTGCGAAATGTAGCTTATCCGATGCCTAAATCATGGAGAGGGCTGTCGGTGAAATGGCAATTTTAATGAAATAGCATTTATTTAAACAGTTCAGCTTATGAAAACAATTCGACTTTTAATTTTGTTGTCGTTGGTGCTGTTTTGTGCGCATGATATATCGGCACAGCGACATCGTTATGGACATCACAAACAGAAGCCTACGGTATATATGGTGGCATTTGAGCAGGTGGATACCATTAATTGTCCTATGCAGCAGGCTATCGCTCGGAATAATCTTGCGGCACAGAGCGTGCGTGAGGATTTTGCTGCGACAAGACGTGAGGGGTTTCAGCAGTTGCACAACCCCCAATTTGTATTTGCGACAAAGAATAACCGTTTTGCATTGGGTATAGGTGGTGAAATCTCTTTGCGGACAAGCTATGATTTGAAGGGTGCTGTCGATAATATTGATTTTATTCCGTACGATATACCGATGGATGCCACTTATGCCAACCGTCAACGAATAATGATGGATGCCACGACCTCGCGCCTATTTACTAAGGCTGTGGTTAATTCTGATGTGTTGGGTCGTGTGGTTGCCTATGTTGATATGGATTTTCGAGGTGGCGATGAGTTTAGTTATACTCCGCATTTGCGTTCGGCCTATGTGTCGTTACTTGGCTTTACGGCAGGTCGCGATGTGACTACGTTCTGTGATTTGCAGGCTGTGCCCGAGATGATTGACCACGAGGGCCCTAATGCATATAACTTCCGTTTCGCAACACTGCTCAGATATGAGGTGGACTTTTGGCAGGAGCATTTTAAGTTTGGTGTTGCGGCCGAGATGCCTGTGGTAAGCGGTACGTATAATGATAACTTTAGACCATTGGCTCAACGAGTGCCCGATGTGCCTGTATATCTGCAATATGCGTGGGGTCGAAATCGCCAAAGCCACTTCCGTGCATCGGCAGTCTTCCGTAATATGTATCTGCATAATGCTCTTACGGGAAATAATACGAGCCTATTTGGCTGGGGTGTACAGGCAAGTGCGCATATCGAATTGGGAGAGTTCTTTACCATCTGTGGTAGCGGTATATATGGTGAGGGTATAACACCGTATATTCAGGATTTGAATGGTAGTGGCCTTGACTTTACTCCCGACCCTGAAAATCCCGAAACAGTTCAAACAATGCCTATGTGGGCATGGCAGGCTTCGGGACAGTTGAATGTTATTCCGTCGCGTTTTTGGTTGTCGGGCGGTTACTCTACGGCTTATGTGGAGCGTAATCATGGTGTCTATTCGCAAAGCCAATATAGACGTGGTACATATATTTACGGAAACGCGTTCTATCAGGTTACGGCCAATTGCCGTATAGCAGCCGAGTATTTGCATGGCTCGCGTAAAAACAGAGATGGCAATATGGGTGAGGCCAATCGTCTTAGCCTTATGGTTCAATATAATTTCTAATTTAACTCGTGTATATGTTGGGCTGTCGGACTTCGGTCTGGCAGCCTTTTTTTTTATTGGGCATTTTGAAAATCGTATATATTTTCCTAAATTTGAATTTGTGAGGAGTCTATTTGCCATATTATTGATGTTCGTAGGTGCATTTGCACCTATATTTCTTGCCGAGACACAATCTGGTGAGGAGCCATCGGATAATGTGTGGTGCCGAGTGCGCCGTGCCAGCATTGTGGCAGCGGGAGATTTAATGCAACACCGTCCGCAGGTGGTGGCTGCACAGTTGAGAGATACGACGCAGTTTGATTACAGGCCATCGTTCCGTTATGTTGCTGAGCGTTTTCGTGATGCCGATTTATCTATTGTGAATCTGGAAACGACGCTGTCGGAGGAGGGCCCATACTATGGCTACCCCTGTTTTAAATCTCCGTCAGAGGTGGCGGACGCTATGCAGGAGATGGGGATTGATGTGGCGGCGTTGGCTAATAATCATTGCTGCGACAGAGGGGCTTATGGCATAAGGTCAACATCGGAGATTCTTGATGAGCGAGGGATAATGCGTGTGGGAGTCTATCGGGATAGTGTGGACTATGCGAAGAATAATATTTTGTATGTGGAGCGATGCGGAATATCCTTTGCGATAGTGAATTACACGTATGGCACAAATGGAATAATTGTGCCGAAAGGAATGGTCGTGAATCATCTCGATAGTGTCGCCATGCAGCGAGATTTGGCCTCAATAGATAGAGGTCGGGTTGATTGTGTTATCGCTGTTGTGCATTGGGGAAATGAGTATGAGCGTCATGCCAATAAAGAGCAACGGCGGTTGGCCGATTTCATGTTGCGTCATGGTGTAGATTTGATTTTGGGTAGCCATCCTCATGTCGTGCAGCCTTATGAGGTGTGTGATGATGGTCGTATTGTACTCTACTCGTTGGGTAATTTTGTTTCGAATCAGCGTACGCGTTATAGAGATGGTGGCTTGATTGCAACCATCGATGTGACAATAACCGGGCATGGTAGAGATGATAAGTTGTCGAGTCGCAATGTCGATTATGAATTGGGGCTTACGCCTGTGTGGGTTCATCTGCCCGATTATGCGGTTGTGCCGCCAGAGGTGGGTGATAAGATGGATATGAATTATGATTCTCGACAGCGTTATAATAGATTTATGGCCGATGTGCGAGAGCATATAGAAATAAAAAAGGCTGCTGATTAGCAGCCTTCTTTGTTGTCATTTTTTTTATTAATAGTTCTCCTTCTTGGGCTCGAAGTATGCCTGTGCGTGAGCGCATGCGGGACACTTGATGGGAGCCTCCTTTGCGAGGATAACGTAACCGCAGTTGCGGCACTGCCACCAGATCTCGTTGTCGCGAACGAATACTGTACCATTTGTTACACGCTCCAGCAACTTGAGGTAACGACGCTCATGCTCGGCCTCAACCTTTGCAATCTGACGGAATGTCTCAGCGATGTCGGCAAAACCCTCCTCGTCAGCAACGCGTGCAAACTCGGCATAGAGTACGTCCCACTCCTCATGCTCACCAGCAGCAGCTGCCACGAGGTTCTCGGCTGTTGTACCAATCTTGCCTGCGGGGTATGTTGCTGTAATCTCAACATCACCACCCTCAAGATATTTGAAGAACTTCTTTGCGTGCTCCTTCTCCTGGTCTGCAGTCTCGGCAAATACGCCTGAAATCTGCTCATAACCCTCCTTCTTGGCAACGCTTGCAAAGAATGTGTAGCGATTGCGTGCCTGACTCTCACCTGCGAATGACTTCAAGAGATTCTTCTCTGTTGCTGTACCTTTAATGCTCTTCATAGTTTTGTCTGTTTTATGTGTTTGTAAATTTATTTCTGTTTTCCTATTGCAAAAATAGGATATTTTTTTGCTGTGTCAAGCGTTTTGCGATTATAAAATTTTATAGTGCTATCAATGCGCCTTATAGTTCAAGCCTAATAGATGTAGTCTTTATGGATGATTTGGGTAAGATAGGAGGAAAAATGCTCTTGTGAGAGAATAAAATTCTCGTTTAGATTGGATATTGAGCAGATAGTTTTGTATATTTGCGGAATATTATAGAATAGGTATAGATATTAAATAATAAAAAATATATGGCAGACGAAAAAATTATTTTCTCGATGGTGGGTGTGTCGAAGACCTTCACCAACCAGAAAAAAGTATTGAACAACATCTATCTATCATTCTTCTACGGTGCCAAAATTGGTATCATCGGTTTGAACGGCTCGGGTAAGTCTACCCTAATGAAGATTATTGCAGGCATTGATAAGAACTATCAGGGTGAGGTGGTTTT
>CAYLRH010000031.1:0-8903 GCA_964385905.1 uncultured Alistipes sp. | reverse complement strand
CTCCCGCAATGAGCCCCGCAGTTGACATCGACCTTGACGAGGGTATGGACAAGGTACGCGAGATTTTGACCAAGTATCCCATCAAGACCCGTTTGAACTTGAAGGGTACTCTTATCGTGGCACGCGACATCGCTCACGCTCGCATCAAGCAGATGTTGGACGAGGGTCAGCCTATGCCTGAGTACTTCAAGAAGCACCCCGTATATTATGCAGGTCCTGCCAAGACTCCCGAGGGTATGGCTTCAGGCTCATTCGGCCCCACAACAGCTGGTCGTATGGACCCCTACGTTGATTTGTTCCAGAAGGCTGGCGGCTCAATGGTGATGGTTGCCAAGGGTAACCGCTCGAAGGCCGTTACGGACGCTTGCCAGGCTAATGGCGGTTTCTACCTCGGCTCTATCGGTGGTCCTGCTGCCGTGTTGGCTAAGCGTTCAATCAAGAGCGTGGAGGTTGTTGACTTCCCTGAGCTCGGCATGGAGGCTGTGCGTAAGATTTACGTTGAGGACTTCCCCGCATTCATCATCGTCGATGACAAGGGTAACGACTTCTTCGCCGATTTCGCACACTAAAAATCATTCAATAATAGGTTTTGCGCCTCAACATGGGGCGCAAAACTTTGTTTTTTACCTGAAGGCATAAAATAATTTGCCTTGCAAAAACGTTTTGTTGGGAATAAACATCGAAACTGATGAAAGGAATTCTTAAACACTATCTTCTCACGTTGGTTGCCGTCTTTGCGATTCTTACAGCTCGCGCCGACGGTGATGTTACCTTCGAGATTAATACGCCACTCATGGTCACTGCGGGCGAGATGTTTCGCGTGGAGTTTGTGTTGACCAATGCCGAGCCTGACTCTGATTCATTCAAAGTACCCTCGTTTGAGGGTTTGGAGGTGCTGGCAGGTCCGACGACGGCTACGGGTCACTCGTTCCAGTCGATAAATGGAGTGAGCAGCAGTAAGTCGACCTACACAATCACATACGTTGTGATGGGTCAGACAGCGGGTAATGTCACCATCTCTCCGGCCGAGGTCACCATCAAGGGTAAGCGATATACCACCAAGGCAACGCCTATCGAGATTGTGGCGCAGAGTGCCAAACGCGACGAGCAGGCCGCTGCCGAGCAGGGCACAGCCGTGCAGAATCAGATTGCGCAGGACGATATCCTGTTGCGTCTTAATCTCTCGCGCACAAACGTCTACCAAGGTGAGCCGATACGCGCCTCGCTGACACTCTACACGCGTGCCAGCATCGCGGGTTTTGAGGATGTTAAACTTCCGTCGTTCAATGGCTTCTGGTCACAGGAGCTGCCCGTTGATGGCTATCGTGCTACGCGCCAGACCGTTGACGGCAAGGTCTACGATTCGCAGATTATCAAGGAGTATCTGCTCTATCCCCAGCAGACGGGTACGCTCTCAATCGAGCCGGCCGATATTACAGCCGTGGCTCAGGTTGTAATGCGTACAAATCGTGCCTTCGACCCCTTCTTTGGTGGTGGCTCGGAGGTGTATAATGTGCCCCGCAAACTCACTACGGGCCGCGTGAACGTGACGGTCAAGGAACTGCCCGCAGGCGCTCCCGCATCGTTTACGGGTGCTGTGGGTTCGTTTACGATGGATACCCAGCTCCCTGCACAAGAGTTGAAGGCCAACTCTGCGGCAAGCTATACTGTGAAAATTTCGGGTACGGGAAATCTCACTTTCCTGCAAGCCCCGAAGTTGAATCTACCCTCGTCGTTCGAGCTCTACGATGTGCGCTCTACCGAGTCTATCCGCTCAACAACGGCTGGAACTACGGGCTACCGCCAGTTCGAGTACCCCTTCATCGCCCGCGCTGAGGGTGAGTACGACGTTCCCGCAATCGAGTTCTCATACTTCAATCCTGAGAAGAACGCCTACGTTACGCTCTCATCGGCTGCATTGACGCTTAACGTTTCGCCCGATGGCTCGGCCTCGGCAGCTACGCCAGCGCAGATTGTCATGGGTACATCGAAGGAGGGTGTACGTCAGTTGGGTAGCGATATTCGTTTTATCAAGCTGGGTACCCCCGCTCTGCGTTCTGTGTCAGCTCCGCTGATGCTCAGCGGAACATACTTTATTATTCTGCTGCTCATCGTTGTAGCGGCCATCATGGCTTACTTTATCCTGCGCCGTAAAATCCGCGACAGTAAGAATACCGTTCTGGTGCGTAACCGTCGTGCCAATAAGGTTGCCGTGCAGCGCTTCCGTGCCGCCGAGCGTTTCATGCGCGAGCAGAACCGCCACGCCTTCTTCGAGGAGATGTTGCGAGCGTTGTGGGGCTACATGAGCGATAAATTGAATATCCCCGTCTCGAATCTCACGAAGGAGAATATACGTGAGGAGTTGCAGCGTCGCGGTTGTCCCGCGGAGGATGCGCAGCACTTCACCGAGATTATCTCGCGTTGCGATGAGGCACAATACTCGCCTGCCGAGTCGGTGCAGATGGACGATGTATATGCCGAGGGAGTAAATATCATTTCACGTATCGAGTCGATTATTAAACGTTAAGCCATGAAGAAGTTTTTTGCGATATTAGCCATAGCGATAATCACTACACTCGGAGCCTCGGCGCAGGTGGACTCTCTGCCCGTGGCATCGGCTGCTACACAACCCGTATCCAACGAGCCTGAGGCTCTGTGGGAGGCTGCCAACGCGGCCTATAATGCGGGCGAGTGGGATAAGGCGCTCACCAACTATAAGATTATTGCAGATAAGGGCCTTGAGTCGGCTGCACTCTACTATAACATGGCCAATGCATACTTTAAGAAGAGTGATTTGGCTCATTCTATTCTCTACTATCATCGTGCCTTGCGCCTTGCGCCCGCTGACGAGGATATACGCCACAACCTGAAGTATGCCGAGCAGTCAACACGCGATATTATCGAGCAGATTCCTGAGTTCTTCCTCACCACATGGATGCGTGCGGTGCGTAATACGATGAGTGGCAATGCGTGGACCATTCTCTCGCTTGTGGTGCTGGTGTTGACGGTGACCATGGTACTTGTATATCTGCTTGCGCAGCGCCTGAGGGTGCGTAAGATGGGATTCTATATGATGGTAATCTGCGGAGTGTTGTTCGTAGCCTCTACGGCTTTTGCCCTCAGCTCGCGTAGCGAGATGATGAGTGGTCGTGAGGCTGTGGTTATGAGCTCGTCGGTGTCAATCAAGAGCTCTCCCGACCGTGCAGCAACCGAGCTCTTCGTTCTGCACGAAGGTACTACGGTCAGCGTGGGTGAGCAGGTTGACGGCTGGGCTGAGATACGTATTGCCGATGGTCGTAAGGGTTGGATTGAAGAGGAGCGTATAGAACGAATTTAACCCTAAATTGTTAGGCTTTACTGCTTATCACTGCATACCTTGCGGCCACAGGTCGCATTTACAAATCTGACCCACCCCCAAACCCCCGCCTCAGGCAGGGGCTTCGGTCGCCTAAAGGCTCCGAGGGTTGTAGGTCTTAAGCTAGGATTATTTATGTCAAAACTACTTCAAGAGGCTGTTTCGGAGTTTTCTAAACTCCCAGGTATTGGGCGTCGTACGGCTTTGCGCCTGTCTATGCATCTGCTGAAGATGGATGCGGAGGCTGTGGAGCAGATGACGCAGAGCATTGCCCGCTTCCGTCGCGAGATACGCCACTGCGAGCTGTGCAACAACCTCTCGGATACGCCTCGTTGCCCGATATGCGAGAATCCTGAGCGTGATAGCTCGACCATCTGCGTTGTAGAGCAGGTGGGTGACCTGATGTCGATTGAGAATACACGCCAATATCGTGGCCTGTACCACGTCCTGGGCGGTGTTATCTCGCCGATGCAGGGTGTCGGGCCGTCGGATTTGAAGATTGACCTTCTGCTCGAAAAGGTCGCTGCGGGTACAGTCAAGGAGGTTATCTTGGCTATTTCAACCTCGGTGGAGGGCGAGACTACACTCTTTTATATAATGAACCGCCTGAAGGCCTACCCGCACGTCAAGGTCACTACCATAGCACGCGGTATCGGCTTTGGCGATGAGCTGGAGTATGTCGATGAGCTGACAATCACACACGCGCTGCTCAACCGCCGCGAAGTGGAATAGTTTTTTGCTAAAATTTCGTCTATCATCCTACATTCATTTTCTGTTTCTGTTCCCATTTTTGCTCCCATTCTCATTCCCATTCCCGTTTCCGTTCCCGTCCCTGCTCCTGCTCCCATTCCCATTCTCATTCTCATTCTCATTCTCATTCTCATTCCCGTTTCCCCAATTCTTAGCTCTGCTAATACCCTAACCCTTCCCGCAAATCTGGAAAATCTTAGTATTTAGAGGCGAGTGATAATAAGTCGCGAGTAAGTGGCGAGTAAACTCCCAAAGAAAAAAATCTACCATTTTTTATTTTTTGATGTTATATTTACGCTTCGAGAACGTATTATATATGCAGAGCCGCGAGAGCGAGCATAACCCTAACGATGAATAGCGAAGACCTCAACATAGAATTCCTTGGCATCAAGGATGCGGCATACCGTTATGCCGTGAGTCTGCTCCACGACCCTGCCGAGGCCGAGGATGTCGTGCAGGACCTCTATGAGAAGTTGTGGCGACGGCGTCTGCTTGTGAGGCGTACTGGTTTTCGGTCGTTGGTGATGACTTCGGTCAGAAATATGTCGCTCGACCGCCTGCGGGTGCGGCAACGAAGCCGCCAGACCAATCTTGAGGAGCTGGAACAGGTTGCTGTGGATGTTGCCGAGGAGGATAATATGGCGACTCTCGTGCGACAGATTATCTTGCACCTGCCCGAACGCGAACGTGAGGTTATTCACCTGCGCGATGTTGAGGGCATGGCCTTCGAGGATATTGCCGATGTTGTCGGCTCGTCTGTCGAGGCGGCACGCATGGCCTGCTCGCGTGCAAGACAAAAGGTAAAAGAGGAGTTGTTAAAGATAATGAATTATGGAGTATAAGGATATTTTGCAGCGTTATTTTGCAGCGCAGACCTCGCCTACAGAGGAGCGCAAGTTGGCCGCAGAGCTTAACCGTGCCGACCTCACGGCCGAGGAGCGTGCTGCACGTGCAATGATGGCCTATGCTGCCGAGCAGCGCGAGGCACGTGTGGCGGTTAAACTCCATCAGCCCGCCCGCTCATTCAACCGCTGGTGGATGGCGACAGCCATGGTTTGCGTGCTTGCCATTGCCGTCGGAGCGTGGCTTATGCGCCCGAAGCCATACTGCTATGTCAACGGTCGCCCCATCTACTCTCTGCCTGAGGCGCAACGTTATGCCGAGGGTATGTTCAAAGATTTGGCTATGGTCGATTTGCCACAAATCAACTCCCTTGAGGAGCTCTTTACATTGGAATAAATCTCTCAACTTAAAAATAAATATTATGAAACGTTTTTTCAGAATTTTGCTGCTTGCAACCCTTGCCGTTGTGGGCGCGAGCTCTGCCGAGGCGCAGATTCGCATCGGTGTGGACGGAATTGAGTTTATGTATGATGAGCCAGACTCGCTTTCGTCAAACGATTTGTACAAAAATCCCGTGCAGGCATCGGCCATTATGTGGATACGTACAGAGCCAACTCGAAGTTTTACTATCGGCCGCAACTCTCTCTCGACAATTCCTGTGGTGGAGCTGGGTTGGAATGTACTCTCGAATGTAGGCTATGCTCCCTATGCGGGTAAGGATGTAGGTAATTTTCTGGATATTCGTAACTGGAAATCTACTCAATTCACTATAAATCTATTTCATATAGCCGCTTACAGCCACCACAGCAAGGTGGGTTTCACCCTCGGCCTGGGACTCCGCGCCAACAACTACCATTTTAGCAAGGATATGTCGATTCGTCGTGAGGAGGGTATTGTTATGCCCTACAAGATTGCCGATATGACCGATAGGGGCGTGAAGAAGAGTAAGTTCAACATCGCATCGATACATATCCCTGCCGAGGTGATGTTCGGCAACCCAAGACGTTTTGCATTCTCGGTGGGCGGATATGTCGATATGGTGATGAATTCGCACACGAAGATAAAGTACCACGGCGGCAAGAAGGATAAGGAGCATAATCTCCCCGTCAACTTCATTCAGGCGGGAGCTTCGGTGCGTGCGACATTCCGCTGGTTCTCGGTCTATGCCACATATCAGCCTACGCAGATATTCAAGACGGGACGTGGCCCTGAGGCACAGCAGTGGACAGTAGGTATTGGATTCTAAAAACTTGTGGCAATGAAACGAATTTTTACCTTGTTTATAGTCGCGCTCCTTGTCGTTGGTGTGGGCTCTGCCTCGGCGCAGACGCGAGAGTTTCTGGAGCAGTTTAATACTATGCAGATTAAGGTCGATGGGGCAGAGAAACTTACGGGAATAGAAGTGCTGCAAACCCCTGTCGAGTTGTTGCGAACACTCACCCCAAAGGAGAAGCGATATGATAATAACAATCTGCTGGGGCGTATAAAGATGATATATCAGATTAAATTTACCCTGCCGCAAAATCAGCAGTGGTATCAAACCATATACGATGCTACGGTGGTGTCGGGTGGCGAGCGCCTTTATCGCCAATGTACGCGTGTAGCTCAGGGCGATAATGTTGTATTGGTATATGAGGCCGTCCGCAAACGCAGTAACTCACCGAGCGAGTTCTTGATATTTATTAAGGGCAAGGATAAAGCCTCGGTATTTGATATTGTCGGCGGCTATATCAATCTACAAGACATAATAGGTATTCTCTCGCCCGACCTTAAAGTATCAACGGAGAAGGATTCATTGTTAACTATTAAATAATAAAACGAGGGTGCCAACTTTTCAGTCGGGCACCCTCGTCGTTTATTTAATTGCTGGTTATTATTTGTCCACAGCGCGCAGAATGGCCTGTACCTCGCCATTCGAG
Organism: uncultured Alistipes sp.; assembly: GCA_964385905.1. Classification (GTDB taxonomy): domain Bacteria; phylum Bacteroidota; class Bacteroidia; order Bacteroidales; family Rikenellaceae; genus Alistipes. The sequence continues at coordinate 2,036 of CAYLRH010000031.1, read as the reverse complement.
AATATCATCAGTAGATTGCCATCCACCTCGTAGTGCGTTGCACGGCTCAGAACAGCCGAGAACTCGGTCTCAAGATTTGCATCGGGACACATCATCCGTGTCGAGGCAATAGGACCAAACGACAAAGCCCCCTTCGCATCGCTCTTGTACTCGCCGAAAAGACGGTTGCACGCTCCCGTGCCGCCAAACTGGCCATCCTCGCTGAATGTGAATACAAACTTATCCTTGTCGATGCCGAGGTCACGCCCCATCAATCGCATCAAGTGCCACTCAGTACCCTTCAGCGGCAGATTATTCTTTCCCTTGCGGCATGCGCAGCAACCACCCAACATAATGGCAATCAAGGTCATGGCGACCAAACTATAAAATACTTTCATAACTTCGGTTTTTATTCCCTCCCCGAGGCTCAATATCTGTGCCTGCGAGGCGGAGTCGGTACAAATATATTAAATTATACCGAGATTCTTGACAAAAATATAGATAATCAGCAGGGGCGTGATATATCTAAGTGTGAACAACAATAGCGGGAACGCACGACCTCGCAGCTCGCCATAGTTTGTCATCTCGCCACGCAGGAAGTCGGGACGCATCTTCCACGCCACGAAAATACAGGTGAACAATCCGCCGAGTGGCATGAGGATGTTGGCCGTCGCGTAGTCGAAAATCTCGAAGAACGAGATATTCTTCAGCCCCAATGCCTCGATGTCGAAGTGCCAGCTGAGCGTCAACAGACAGAGCGCTAATGAGAGTGCCGATGTGAGGCGTGTAGCGTTCTTGCGCGAGAGCTTATGCTCCTCGGCGAAGTAGGCCGTCAGCACCTCATGGAACGAGATGGTCGAGGTGAGCGATGCCAACGTCAGCAGTATAAAGAATACCGCCGACCACAATCCCGCCAGGGGCATATCCTTGAATATCTCAGGCAGCGTAACGAAGATAAGCGACGCACCCTCCGAGGGCTCCAGGCCTGCGCTGAATACAGCAGGGAAGATAACCAATCCGGCCAGCACAGCCACCAGCAGCGTCAGCAGTGCCACGCTGAACGAAGTGCCTGTAAGGTTGTTGTTCTTCTTGAAATATGATGCATAAGTCACCATGCAACCCATGCCCACCGAGAGCGAGAAGAATGCCTGTCCGATGGCCGTGAAGATTGTCTTTGGCGAGAGAGCCTCCTTGAAGTCGGGCTCAAGGAAGAAACGGTATCCTTCCGCAGCATTGGGCATGAAGGCTACGCGTATAGCCATGACTATCAGAATTATAAACAGTGCGGGCATCATCACCTTCGAGGCCTTCTCGATACCCTTCTCCACGCCACGCACGATGATGAGGTGTGTCAGCAGGATAAAGATGAAGGTGTAGAATGTCTGTCGCCACGAGCCTTGGAATATGTTGAATTGCTCGGCAAAATTCTCACCCGACGAGTAGAGCGTGCCGTTCAGCGAGCTAACCAGATACTCCAGCGACCATCCCGACACGATGTAGTAGTAACCAGAGATAAAGAGTGCGCCCAGCACACCGTTGTAACCCAACCATCGCCATGGGCGTGACAATGATCGGTAGCCACCCACGGCATTCATCTTGGTGTTGCGGCCCACAGCAAACTCGCCTAACATGACGGGAATACCCACCACGAAGACACACAACAGATATACCAGAAGGAATGCGGCACCACCGTGCTCGCCCGCCATATAGGGGAATCGCCATATACTGCCCAGACCGATAGCGCTGCCGGCAGCTACAAGTATGGCACTCAGCTTGCCTCCAAACGAGGCTCTTGTTTCGTTGCTCATAACCAAATAACCTTAACAGAGGACAAATATACGAAAAATAGCCACAAATTGTTATGCGTCAGCCAAAAAATACTCTTCGTGGCCCTTCCCGTAAAAGAAAAAGAGGCTGCCCAGCATTTGGGACAGCCTCTTGTAGTAAGGTAGAGTGAAATTACTTCACCATACGACGCTCCTTGATACGAGCCTTCTTACCAGTGAGGTTACGCAGGTAGTAGATACGTGCACGACGTACAACACCATACTTGTTTA
>CAYLRH010000030.1:0-8933 GCA_964385905.1 uncultured Alistipes sp. | reverse complement strand
GTCGTGCCCGTGGCAAGAACGCTGGCTTCTCTGGTAACGACGAGCGCGAGAACACACTCAACCAGCTGCTTACCGAGATGGACGGCTTCCAGACAAATGCTGGCGTCATCGTGTTGGCCGCAACAAACCGTGCCGATATTTTGGATAAGGCGTTGATGCGTGCAGGTCGCTTCGACCGACAGATTGACGTAGGTCTGCCCGATGTCAAGGAGCGTGAGGAGATTTTCAACGTTCATCTCCGTCACATCAAACTTGCCGATGGCATCGACAGGTCGTTCCTTGCCAAGCAGACTCCTGGTTTTTCGGGCGCAGATATTGCCAACGTATGTAATGAGGCAGCCCTTATCGCTGCCCGCAACGATAAGAAGTGTGTTGAGCGCGAAGACTTTATGGCCGCTATCGACCGCATCGTTGGCGGACTGGAGAAGCGTAACAAGACAATGTCTGAGGCTGAGCGTCGTGCCACAGCTATCCACGAGGCGGGACACGCTATGGTAATGTGGATGTTAGAGGATTGTGACCCCGTACTGAAGGTTACGGTTATTCCTCGCGGCAATAGCTTGGGCGCTACATGGTCGGTACCTGACGAGGAGCGTGTACATGTTACTGACGAGGTGCTGAAGGCTAAGTTGGCAGGTATGTTAGGTGGCCGTATCGCCGAGGAGGTTAACTACGGAACATTGGGTGCAGGTGCGTTGAGCGATTTGGAGCGCTCTACAAAGATTACATACGCCATGGTGGCCTACTACGGCATGAGCAAGAAGATAGGCCCTATCAGCTACTATGACTCTGCTGGCACACGTGACACATTCACCAAGCCCTTCAGTGAGCAGACAGCTATCGCCATCGATGGCGAGGTACGTCGCATTTTGGAGGAGGCTTACGCACATGCCCGCAAGATTATCGAGGCCAACAACGATAAGATTAACCAGATGGCCGACCTTCTGCTTGAGAAGGAGACAATCTACGCAGAGGATATTGAGGCCATTTTAGGCCCTTCGGCGCAGTCGAAGAAGAGTGCCGAGGAGAAGAACGTAACCGAAAAGGCTGAAACAACGGTAGAGATTACCGATGAGCCGACAAAGCCCGCAACAGCGGAAGCGACATCGAATACAGAGAATAGTGATAACGCCCCAAAAACCGAGTAGCCATGGGTAGCAAGATGAAGAATTTCCTTATTCGCACCCTCAGTGGTGCTGTGATGCTGGTTGTGGTATTAGGCTCCATACTCCTCTCAAAATGGAGTTTCATGGCGCTGATGGCTGTAATCGCTCTCGGTGGCATGTGGGAGTTCTACCGCCTTGCCGAGAAGGCTGGATACGAACCCATGAAGGTGCTGGGACTCTTTGCCGGAGTGATGACTCTCTGCGCAGGAGCTGCCGTATCGCTCTTCTTCGACAACGCAGGCGAGTATATCAGCCCAATGCTGCTTATCGCTTCGGTGAGCACGTTGATAATTATTATCCCGCTGATGTTTATCTGCGAGCTATACCGCAAGAGTTCGACTCCGATAGCCAATATCGGCACATCGCTTTTGGGTGTGTTATATGTGGCTCTGCCTATGTCGCTGTTGCTTGTTGTGCCCATGCTGTTGGGTATGGGTAAGTGGAATCCATGGATAATGTTATTCTACATATTCATCATCTGGGCAAACGATGTCTTTGCATATCTGTTCGGCATAACACTGGGCCGCCATCGCCTTTTTGAGCGTATCTCACCCAAGAAGTCGTGGGAGGGATTCTTCGGTGGATTGATTGGCGCAATGGCCATGGGATATGTTGCAGCAGTTGTGCTGGAGGCAAGTGTTCCGATGTGGATTGTACTTGCATTGGTGGCTGCAATATCAGGTGTATTTGGCGATTTGGTGGAGTCGCTGATGAAGCGCTCGGTGGATGTAAAGGATTCGGGTAACATCATCCCCGGCCACGGAGGATGGTTAGACCGTTTCGATGCGCTGATTCTCTCAGCTCCATTCGTATTTATCTACGCCTGCTTATATATGCTCGCTTTTTAAAGGAAGAAACCTAAAACCAAACAAATATGAAAATCAACAAAGAGGGTTACCGTATAATAGCCACATCAGGTCTTATATGCCTGGTGCTGTGGGGGCTACTTTACTACTTCCAGAGTCACAATTGGGAGGCTGGGCTTCTCATTACCAGTGCGGTGATACTTATAGCATTCTGGCTCTTTATCGTTGCCTTTTTCCGCGAACCCCGTCGTGTGAAGATTCACGATCCGGAGTTGGTCTTCTCTCCTTGCGATGGCCGCGTAGTGGTAACGGAGGTGGTATATGAGGATGAGTATATCAAGGAGGAGATGCTCCAGATATCTATCTTCATGTCGATTACCAACATCCACATGAACTGGATGCCCGTAGCAGGAAATGTCGAGTATTACAAATATCATCCCGGCCGCTTCCTCATCGCATGGCACCCCAAGTCATCGACCGAGAACGAACGTACGACAACTGTCGTTAAACTCGACGATGGTAAGCGCGTACTGTTCCGTCAGGTGGCAGGCCTTATCGCTCGCCGTATCGTATCATACATCAAGGCCGGTGACCCCGTAAATCAGAACGATGTCTTCGGTTTTATCAAGTTCGGCTCACGAATTGATGTACTCGTACCCAAGGACAGCGAGCTGCTGGTAGAGATTGGCGATCCCGTAGTAGGCTCGCAGACCCCTATCGTAAGATTGAAAAAGTAATCGAGGATGACGATAACACCCCAAAATATCCTCCGCTTCTCGGTGGGTTTGATTATCACGGCGGCCATACTCTTTCTGGTGTGGTACTTCTCGTCGGTGGTAATCTATATCCTCGTGTCGGCCGTGCTTGCCATCATGGGACGCCCCGTGGTGAATTGGCTGTCGCGCCAACACATCGGCCGTCACAAGCTGCCACGCTGGGCTGCCGCATCGCTGACGTTGTTGGTTATAATGGTGGTGTTCATCTCAATCTTCTCGCTCTTTATACCCCTAATTTTCGGGAAGATAAACGAATTTGCACATCTCGACTTCACCTCGGTGCTTGCCTCGGTGGAGGAGCCGATAGAGCATGCACAAAGATACCTGCAACGTACTTTCGCACTACCCGAAACGCACTTCTCGCTGACTGACACGTTGGTGGATAATCTCAAGCAACTGGTGAACTACAACACAATCAACAACACCTTCACCTCGGTTATTGGCACCATGCTCTCAGCACTGATTGCCATCTTCTCGATTGTGTTTATCACATTCTTCTTCTTAAAGGAAGATGGTTTGTTCTACGCCATGGTAAAGGCTATGTTCCCCGAACGCTTGCAGGCTAATGTTGAGCGCGCACTCGACTCCATCACCGTGTTGTTGTCACGCTATTTCACAGGTATCCTTACCGAGAGTTTGATATTAATGGTGGTTATCTCTACGACGATGATTCTCTTCGGCATGAAGACCGATAATGCACTACTTATCGGACTTATTATGGGTATGATGAATGTCATCCCCTATGCTGGCCCGATTATGGGTGGTATCATCGCGGCATTTATCGGAATTGTAACGCCTATCGATGGCATGACGGCAATACATACGGCAATGCTTATCTGCGGTACTCTATTCTGCATCAAGGGCTTTGACGATTTCGTATTGCAGCCGACAATTTATTCTGAGCGCGTGAAGGCACATCCGCTGGAGATTTTTTTAGTGATTTTGGTGGCAGGATATATGGCCGGAATTGTTGGTATGCTGCTGGCAATACCCTCGTACACCGTATTGCGTGTTCTGGCTAAGGAGTTCTTCTCGGAGTTCTCGCTGGTGCAGAAGCTAACCCAAAATATATAAGATATGATTATCAAGGGAGAGGTAATACACGGAGCGCAGCTGGGTCGCAAGATGGGATTCCCCACAGCCAATATCGATGCACGCGATATAAAGGTTGATAACGGAGTATATTACTCACAGGTGCGATTGGACGGGAAGCTATATAATGCAATGTCGAATATCGGCCTGCGCCCCTCGGTAGATGGGCAGACACGACTGCTCGAAACTCACATCTTCGGCTACGCTGGCAACCTATACGGCCGCGAGATAGAGGTTGATTTACGACTGAAAATCCGCGACGAACGCCGCTTCGCCTCCATCGACGAACTACAACGACAATTAGAAAAGGATGCCGCGCTGTGCAATCCTGAGTTATAAAATTTGTGCATAGTAAGTCCTTCGGCATATAAAGTTAAATCCCGACCTTCCGAGGTCGGGATTTTTTGTTGTGGTATATTTAATCTCGTCTATCGCACTTTAACAGAAAACAAAAAAAGCCTACCACAATGGGCAGGCTTAATAACTCTATATTTTGGATTACTCCAAAGTATAAGGCTTACGATACTCGTAGTGGAGCTTAGAGTTAGCCTCAGCGTCACCCATAAACTTCTGTACAATAGGATTCCACTCCAAAGGACGATCCAACTCGTATGCGATGTTACCGATAGTACAAACAACGCAAGAGCTGTGGCCAACCTCAACGGGAACGCTCGGATCACGACGTGAACGAATGCTGTCGATGAAGCTCTGGTAGTGAGGAACGTTAGTCTCGTAAACAGCCTTCTGGTCAACATCCTTAGGCATGAACTCAGGAGATGAAGCGAGGAACTGACCACGCTTAACCATAATCCAACCATTCTCACCATAAATCTTAACAGACTGACCATGGCCCACATTCTTGTGAATCATCTCGATGCCGTTATCATAGCGATATGTCAGGCTCTCATAGGGAGATGCTGAAGGAGGCAAAATCTCGGTAGGAGCTGAGCCATCCTTACCCAAGCACCACTGTGCGATATCGAACATGTGAGCACCCCAGTCTGTGGTATAGCCACCACCAAGGCCCTGATACCAACGCCAAGCACCCCAGCACTCGTCCTTACCCTTCTCGTTCAAGAGAGGATTCAAAGTGTGGTTATACTTGTTAAGCCACTCTGCGGGCAGAGGACCAACCCAACGCTCCCAATCCAAACCTGCAGGAGCAGCAGAAGTCTCCAATGTATAAGGCTGAGGACCGTCACCAGCGTAAGCATAGATTGTAGAAATCTTACCCAACTTACCCTCGCGAACTACGTTAGCAGCGTGGATAAACTCAGCCATAGAACGCTGCATGCTACCTACCTGCAAGATACGGTTGTTAGCACGAACAGCCTCAATCAAGCGCTGGCCCTCATATACGGTGAAGGTAAGGGGCTTCTCAAGATATACATCCTTACCAGCCTTACATGCTGCGATAGCGATAGCAGCGTGCCAGTGGTCGGGAGTAGCGATAACTACTGCATCGATATCCTCACGGGCCAAAAGGTCCTCGTACTTGATGTACATATCGAGCTTGTTCTTAATTCCCTTCTCGCTATAATACTTGTTTACACGCTCTACAAAGCGGTCACGCTTAATGTCGTAGATATCACAACCTGCGATTACGCGAACCTCAGGAATAGTCAAGAAACCATTCATCAAGTGAATAGCCTGCTGACCCAAGCCGATGAAACCGATGTTAATCTTGTCATTTACATCACCCTTCTTAGCCTTTTTGGGTGCCTCGGCAGCTGTCAAAGCGCGAGGAATGAACAATGTAGATGCTCCCAATGCCGAAAAACGGAGGAAGTCCAGACGTGATAATTTTGAACTCATGATTGTATAATTTTAAGTTAGTTAACTCTTTTTGATATAAATCAACGTAAAATTACACAAAAATTCTCTTACTCAGCAAAAAAAACAGAAAAAAATTACGGGAAAACCACCGGCTATGTATATCCGCGTACAAAACCGACAAATTCACACCATCGATATAAGCCAATGGGCTTATTCCTGATTACGCGAATCACGCCACTCCACAACATCGGGAGTCAACTCATCCTCGCGGTCCACCCACTGGCCCGAACGGATAAACATCTCCTTACGGCGGTCCATGACATTGACAATATTGAACATGGGGCGTTGACGCAGTGCGCTATCCTCACGACGTGAGGGGCGTATCGTACGGTCGAATACATCCTTCATATCGGGGCGCAGAGAAGGCACCCACTTGAAGTTATCGAGTTTTAACGGTTGCGATTCGGGCACCATATTTATCGGATACATCGTAAAAGGCACATCGTTACGATAGGTCATGCCGACCAGCTCCTTATCCTCAATATAGAACGAGGCCGAGGCACTCTCCAGATATATCATCTCCGTGACGAGCGTTGTCTGTTCATCCTCGCGCTGGAAGTAGATTGTCTGCACATTGCCATCCACGTCGTTTTGGTAAATCTCATTATCGCGGAAGTAGGCAATCATCTTCTTACCCGCCACCTGATTGAAATATGTGGAGTCGATAACGGCCACCATGATAGGGTCTCCGTTAAACTCGGCACGCACGAGTTTCTGATTACGTGTATGCAGGTCCATAGTTTGCGAGGCCAGCTGATTAGAGCCATTCCACAATACGGGCGATATATACATATGAACGATAGAGTCCAACGAGCTGCTTACCAACGAGTCGCACACCATCTGCGCATCCTTACGGAACATCTTTACATTACGATAGGCCTTGACAAGACGATAGACGCTATCGGCCGATATTGAATCCGTTTTATCAACCGTCGTGGTGTCGCCTTCGTGCTTAACCACCATATCCTCCGCAACCACGGCATTGTTATCAGAGGTATTAACGCTATCTCCCCGCTGCTCGAACTGGCGAAGTACGCGCTCATTGCGCAAGCGAGTCAAGCTATCGAGTGAATCCATCGCCGACACGTCCTCACCTTTGGCAAGCAATTTCTCACGCTTAATGGCACGACGCACCGAATCCTTAGCCATACGCTCCAACTCCTTAGCCTTCATCTTTTCAAGCATTGCCGTAGCCTTAGCCTGACGAATCTTGGCAATAGAGTCCAGACGCACCTTACGTATTGCCGCCTTCTCGCGCTGCTTGGCCTCCTTTATCTTGCGGGCCTCCTCCTTGGCCTGCTTCTGTAAGAGAGCCTTCTGCTGCTTGGGGGTAAGTTGTGCTACCGAATCCTGCACAACTGAGTCTTGCGCAACAACATCCGTGGGCTGCTCATCATATTCAGTTGCAGTATCCGCATCGACCTCCGTCACTCGATTATCCTGCCGCGGTGTAGCTGCATCAGAACTCTTGGGTGCGTTGTCTGCGCCTACGGCACTTATTGTCGTGGTCTTATTGGTCTCCTGACGAGCAAGGCTCTCACGCTGACGCTGGGCAAGCTCCTCACTCTTCTGCTTGGCGGCAGCCTCCTGCTCAGCAAGCTCACGTTCTGCCTCCTCTCGCTCAGCCAAAAGCGATATGGTGAATATCTGTAATGTATCGGCACGCATAAATACCGAATCGCTCTGCGACAAATCATAACTTATCGCCGAGGGATTGCGTGTAAGCAACGCATCACCGGGCTCAGACCAATACTCGGCATAATCACCAAACGCCAGCATCTTCTGCTTGAAGTCGTCCATCTGGATATTGCCATAAGCAACGACATGGCCTGCTCTACGGTAGTACGAGAGCGTATCGCCCCACACCTCCTGATCCTTTGAGAGGATATATCCACTACGTGTAACCATATAGAGGTCCTGCTGCTTATCGTAATGACCTCTGTCGGCAGAGAGATAATCGCCATCAGCATTCCAGATTTCGCTATTGGTGAAGAAGCGGGCAAACTCGGTATCGGTATTATATATTATAGAGTCGCTCTTCATGTCGTAATCCTCGCCATGAAGCTCCACCTTATCTACGCATATAATATCGTGATTCTGTGCATCATAATAGCCACGTGCCGACTCGATGATATTATCATCATGCACCAACACGCCACCATTGGTATAGCTACCTATCTTCTGCTCGGTATTAAATTGGAAATTATAGGTATAGAGTAACGCATCGCCATCGACAACCTTGATTATCGGAGCGTAAATCTCGGCCATGCTTGCCTCACCATCATAAATGGCGCTATCGCCGTAGATATATATAGAGTCCTGATTTACAAGCACACGGCCAAAGAAACCCCAATGCTGGTCGCTAAAACGGACAGCGCTATCGCACGTAATGACGGCTCCGTTATGGTGTGCGGCAAAATTTCCGACAAAATAGACTATACTATCGCCTGGACGGTTATACGGCTTCACCTCATCGGCCATAAAATCGATGCGACGACGCTGGGGAGTAGCCGACGTTACCTGGCGACGGACGGTATCGGTCTGACTACTCTCTATGGCCGTGATATGACGATAGGCAACCTCTTGTGCAAAGAGGATGCCTACGAAACCAATCACAACTATTACAGAGAGTAAACGACGTACCATCTCTATATATCTTACTTAACCCAATTTGGGAAATCAAACTCTCCCTCGCGGAAGTCGGGAGCAATAAAGACATACAAACCGTCAATCTTCTCCTCAAGCCACTTCTTGAACACCTTATCCTGTTTCTCGGTGAGGGCCATCTCCTCGATTGCGATATAATCCTCCTCAAGCGTAGCTGCATGAGTAGGAATAATCTCCAACAGCTTAACAATCTTACTATGCTCATTACCACGCAGGTCCTCAGACATATATGCATCAGACACCTCGCCTACCTTCAGCTTGGTCAAAGCACCATAATCCTGCAAGGTTTTACTCTCACCGAAGTCCTCACGACGGAACTTGGTGGCTGTATACTTCACGTTGGCATACTGGGGAGAGCTCATCAAGAAATCGTGGTTAGTCACAAGACCGCCATTCATACGGGTGAGTTTATCCTCCGAGAACTGCAACGCCGCATCCTCAAACGAGATAGAGTCATGACGGATAAGGTTAGCAATGCTGTCGAGGAACTTTGCAGGCTCAACCAACTCATCGGTGGTATAGGTCGGGCGCAACAAGATATGGCGGCTACGATAAAGGCCATTCTTCGGCTCTTCGATAAGCTCGATAAT
>CAYLRH010000029.1:0-9088 GCA_964385905.1 uncultured Alistipes sp. | reverse complement strand
ACTCGGGACCCCTTCATTACGAGTGAAGTGCTCTACCACTGAGCTAATTCAGCAAATGGCCTTCTGTGACCATGTTTCGGCTACAAATATCGCAATTATTTTGTAAGTTTCGTCATATAGGGGTGAAAAAGTAAGATTTTTTTTAGGATTTTTAGTAAATTCGCAGATATATTAAAACCCGTTTTCTCGCCCCCGATTTATCTCAGCGAGATGTGTGGCTGACTATAAAAATATACAAATATGTTAACGTTTATCATCTGTCTTGCGTTGCTCGTTGCGGCCTACTTCGGCTATGGAGCATACCTCGATCGCGTCTGTAAGATTGACGCTAAGGCCTCGGTGCCATCTACTACTCTCTACGATGGTGTGGACTACATTCCCATGCCTCGCTGGCGTACATTCCTGATTCAGTTGCTCAACATCGCCGGTATCGGCCCCATCTTCGGAGCTGTTATGGGCGCATGCTTCGGCCCGGTGGTATTCCTGTGGATTACCTTCGGCGGTATCTTTGTGGGTGCTATGCACGACTACATCTCAGGTATCATCCTGCTGCGTAACGATGGCCTCAGCCTCCCCGAAATCGTGGGGCGTTACTTAGGTGGCGGTATGCGCCAGTTTATGCGTGCCATATCGTTGGTGCTGCTCATATTGGTGGGCGTGGTATTTATGCGCTCGCCTGCGAGTATTCTGGCCGATATGATTACAGCTATCCCCTATTGGGGTTGGGTTGCCATCATCCTTGTCTATTACTTTGTTGCAACGATGTTGCCCATCGACAAACTTATCGGCAAGATATACCCCGTATTCGGTGCGGCACTGATTTTCATGGCCGTAGGCCTTGCCGTGGTGCTTTTTACGGGCCAATATACAATCCCTAACCTTACGTTCGAGACATTGCGCAACTACCAGCCCAATGCCGAGGGTATGCCCATTATCCCCACGCTCTTTATCTCTGTGGCGTGTGGTGCTATTTCGGGTTTCCACGCTACGCAGTCGCCCCTTATGGCGCGTTGCATGAATAATGAGCGTGAGGGCCGCATGATATTCTACGGCTCGATGATTACCGAGTCTATCATCGCCCTTATCTGGGCCGCTATCGGTATGGCCTTCTTCCATGGCCCCGACTCGTTGGCTGCCGCCCTGGCTGAGCATGGTAACGATGCCTCATGGGCCGTAAGTACCATTGCCAACACTACATTGGGCGTTGTGGGAGGTTTCGTAGCTCTGTTCGGTGTCGTTTCGGCTGCCATCACATCAGGTGATACCGCTTTCCGCTCGGCACGCCTTATCGTTGCCGATGTGCTCTCTGTCGAGCAGCGTTCAATTGTCAAGCGTTTTGCCATCGCCCTGCCTCTGTTTGCCATCGGTGTTGCGTTATTGTTTGTCGATTTCGATGTGGTGTGGCGCTACTTTGCGTGGTGCAATCAGGCTATGTCGGTTGTGACGCTGTGGGTTATTGTGGTGTATCTGAAGAAGTATAAACGCAATATATGGGTTGCTCTGCCGCCTACCGTCTTTATGACCTATATCTGCACCTCGTTTGTCTTTGTGTCGAACCAGTTTATCGGCATGCAGAACCGTACCATGGCATACGTGCTGGCGGGCGTTGTGACGTTGGCCCTTACGGCTGCTATGTGGGTGAAGGTGCAGCGTAGTGTAAAAAATGAGTAATATGGGAAAGATTATAGTAAGGCTCACCTCTTCGGGTTTGTGGCAGGTCGAGGGAGGCTCCTTTGGCGATTTGTTGCGTCGTGCCCGCGAGTGTAAGGATTGGGCTGCTGCGGCCGATATGCGCTTCGAGGGTGTACAGCGTCTGCTCGATGCCATCGGTGACGAGGATGTGGCACTCGACTGGAACGACAAGGGTACACGTGCCGCCATGGAGTTGATTTACGCCTCGGCTGCCGACCACCTCAGCATAGGCGAGGTGGAGATGGCTGCCGCCTTGTGGGAGAATCTTGTGGCTATGGACGAGGAGGACCACATGAGTGTGAATATCCTGCTGGCTATCTGCTATGTGGAGTTGGAGGATTACGACTGCTTGGAGGAGGCTATGTTCGACATCTCGCCCAAGTCGCCTGAGTACCACCTGCTCACCCTGTGGGCCGAGTATCGTCGTACGGGCGGAGTGGATAGAGATGCCCTGCGTACTCTGCGCACACGCCATAAGGAGTGGTTTGCTGAGTTTACCGCTGCCGAGCATCCCGTCGATGAGCAGTACCTGAATGACAGCCGTAGCGAGCGCCCCACGCCACGTACCGAGGCGCGAGAGTTGTGGTTTGCATCGGAGGCTGTGTGGGAGCGTAATGGCGATTTTCTTGAGACAATTAATAAAGCATAGAGCTATGAAGAGAATTTTATTATTGGTTGTGGCCATGCTGATGGCTGCGGTGGCTGTGGCGCAGGAGTATCGTTTTAGCCGCGATATAAACTATCGTGCGGATGATGAGTATGCCACAAAGATGTGCCGTTTAGATATTGCCGCCCCTGAAGGAGCTGAGAATGCCCCCGTTATCGTGTGGTTTCACGGTGGAGGCCTTACGGGAGGCCGCAAGGAGATTCCGCAGGCCATTATGCGCGACGGATGTGTTGTGGTGGGCGTAGGCTATCGCTTCTCGCCCAATGTGAAGGTTACGCAAATCGTTGACGATGCGGCATGTGCCGTAGCGTGGGTGTTCAATAATATCGAGAAGTGGGGCGGTAGCCGCGAGAGTATCTATATCGCGGGCCACTCGGCTGGCGGTTATCTGGTAACGATGGTAGGTCTGGAGAAGGCCCGCCTGGAGCGCTATGGCATTGACGCCAACGACCTGAAGGGTATTATCCCCTTCAGCGGTCAGGCCATCACTCACTTCGAGGAGCGTCGCTCACGAGGCATTGCCAATACGCAACCCATTGTCGATGAACTCTCTCCCCTGTTCCACGTGCGTGGCGACTCGGCGCCTATCCTGATTTTGTCGGGCGATAGAGAGATGGAGATGCTGGGCCGCTATGAGGAGAATGCCTATATGTGGCGCGTCTTCCAGCTGGTCAACCACCCCGATGCTACGCTCTACGAGCTGGACGGCTATGGCCACAATATGTGCGAGCCGGCCTATCCCCTGCTTATGCGATTTGTTCGTGACCACGAAAAGAAAAATAGAGAGTAATTATGAAACGACAGCTTATCCTTGCCCTACTTCTGCTGGCCGTTGTGCCGGTCGTGGCACAGCATAAAAAGCCGAAGAAGAGGGTGCATTACAACGCCTTCTCACACAACGACTATGACCGTCCCCGCCCGTTGATGGACGCTTACGACAGGGGCTTCAACTGTGTTGAGGCCGATTTGTGGTATATCGGTGGCGAGTTGTATGTATATCATGACCGCCCTTCGAATCCCTCGCGCAATAGAGTGTTCGAGAAGATGTACCTTGAGCCTATAATGCGCCTTATCAAGCAGAATGGAGGTCGTGTACACGAACGGGGCCGCAAACCTTTTGTGTTGATGATTGACTGCAAGTCCAACGGCGAGCAGATGCTACCCGCTCTGGAGCATGCGTTGGCTCCCTATCGTGAGTACCTGTGCCGTGTCGAGGGTGGAAAGTATAAGAAGGGGCAGTTGTTTATATTCCTCTCGGGTGACTCTCCACGCAAGACGGTGCTGGAGCGTGGCGAAGGATTCCTCTTTATTGATGGCAAGGTGCCCGATATAGGTCAGGGTTACGACTCGCGTATGATGCCCGTCATCAGCCACAACTACTCGTCGTTGTTCAAGTGGCGCGGTGAGGGCGAGATGCCTGCCGAGGAACTGAAGCGTATGCGCGAGATTATCCGCAGTGCCCACCGTGAGGGTAAACTGTTTCGCTGGTGGGGCGCACCCGACACGCCGCAATTCAAGCGCCTCTTTATCGATGAGGGTGTCGATTTGATTGGCGTGGATAACTTGGATATTTTGACGGAGATTCTGAATAAGTAATATGGCCGAGAAGAAGAGTATATTCTCCACTCCAATGACGCGTGCCGAGGCTCTACGAGGTATGGTCGCAGGCGTTGCCGCCGGTGCCTTTGGCCTTGCGGCCTGCACAGGTCGTGGCGAGGGGTCAGCCCCTGCACCCATTGCGAGCGGGGGTGGACGTGTGTCGCTCAAGCGTAACCACCGCAATGGCGACGAGGTGTCGCTGTTGGGCTTTGGCTGTATGCGCTTCCCGACGGTTGGTGGTGACCGCTATACGGGCCGCATCGACCGCGAGCCTACACGCGAGATGTTGGAGTATGCCTATGCACGCGGTGTCAACTATTTCGATACGGCGTGGATGTACCACCGAGGCGACTCGGAGGGCATGGTGGGCGAGGTGCTGAAGCAATATCCGCGCGAGAGTTTCTTTTTGGCCGATAAGATGCCACCTGAGGCGAAGACCTTGGCGCAGGCGAAGGAAATATTCTCCACGCAGCTTGAGCGTTGCGGTGTGGAGTATTTCGATTACTACCTCTGCCATAGCATCAGCCGCCAATATGTCTTCCAGAATCTATACCTGAACGAGGGCGTTTTAGAGTATCTGCTGGAGGAGAAGCGTCGTGGCCGCATACGCCAGCTGGGCTTCTCGTTCCACGGCGATTTGGCTCTCTTCGAGTGGCTGCTGGCTCTGCCCGTAGAGTGGGATTTCGTGCAGATACAGATGAATTGGCTTGACTGGAGGGACGAAACGCGTATCTCGGAGAAGCTCTACAACCTTCTGGCCGAGCGCGAGTTACCTATAATCGTTATGGAGCCTATTCGTGGAGGCTCGCTTATCGACCTGCCGCAGAGCGTAACCACTATGTTGCGCGAGAACGACCCCACGATGTCGGCTGCTGCGTGGGCGCTGAAATTCTGCGCATCGTACCCCTATGTACTGACCGTGCTGAGTGGTATGTCGCGTATGGAGCACGTGGTGGAGAATTGCGATACCTTCACCGATTTTAAGCCCCTGACAGACGAGCAGATTGCCTTGCTGCACCGTGCTGCCGAGCAGTATCGTAACAATACGCGCATCGACTGCACCGATTGCCTCTACTGTATGCCCTGCCCCTATGGGGTGGATATTGCGGGTATCCTGCGCACATATAACCGTTGTTTCGACGACCAAGCGTTACCTAACCCCGACGGAGCGCATGACGAGGAGTATTTGCGTCGCCGCCGCATCCTGCTCAACAGATATAAGAACGGTGTAGCACCCGATGGCCGTGCCGAGCGTTGCATAGGCTGTAACCAATGTTCGCCCAAGTGCCCGCAGTCGTTGCATATTCCCACGGAGCTTCGACGTGTGGAGGAGTTGGTTGAACGTGTACGTCAAGAGTGGAAATAATATGAAGAGATACAATATATTACGAATCGTGCGTGTGGCCGTTGCACTGCTTTGTGTGGCGTTGCTATCGCTGACCTTTGTCGATTGGGGTAACGGAACGGCTACGGTCGATGGTCTGCGCAGTGTGGGTGCCGAGCTTGCCCGTTGGCAATTTCTGCCTGCGGTGCTGAGCGTGAGCATGTTGACAGCTTGCCTGCTTCTGCTGCTGACACTCCTGTTTGGTCGAATATACTGCTCTACGCTCTGCCCGTTGGGTGCGGTGCAGGATGGAGTGAATGTTGTCCGCAAGTATCGCGAGAAGAGTGCCCGTACACGTTTTTCGTATCAGCGACCGATGCGTTGGCTACGTTATGGTGTTTTGGCTCTGACGGTAGTGTGCATTGCGTCAGGCGTAGGTTTTATTGTGGCGTTAGTTGACCCATATAGCATCTTTGGCCGCTTTATGCACGAGGGGCTAAGACCTGTGGCGCAGGGTGCAAATAATGTCTTGGCTCTATTCTTTGGCGATAGCTTCGGACGCGAGGTGGTGTCGGTGTCGTGGCTCTCGGCTGTGGTGGCACTGACGACGATGGGTGTAATTGGCCTTTTGGCGTGGCGCTGGGGACGTCGCTATTGTAATACGTTCTGCCCCGTAGGTACTCTGCTGGGCGAGGTGAGCCGCGCCTCACTCTTTAAGATTCAGATAGATACCACGAAGTGCATCGACTGCGGAGTGTGTGGCCGCAAGTGTAAGGCGGAGTGTATCGATACGGCTAATCATCGTGTGGATCCCACGCGTTGTGTCGTCTGCTTCGATTGCATCGATGCCTGCTCGCAGGGGGCTATATCGTTTTCGATGCGTAGTAATCCCAGCGCAGATATTGAAAGACCTGCGGACAATTCGCGCCGTAACTTTTTGGCTACGATGGCTACGGTTGCCACCATCCCCGTTGCCAATGCGCAGCAGCGAGCTATGCAGGGCGGGCATAAGGGAAAGAGGGGTCCACGTCCCGTAGCACCTCCGGGTGCGCAGAGCCTGAAGAACCTGCACGCGAAGTGTTCGGCGTGTCATCTGTGCGTCAGCAAGTGCCCTTCGCACGTCTTGCAGCCGGCCGTCATGGAGTATGGCTTGCAGGGTATAATGCAGCCCGTGATGCGATACGATAAGGGATATTGTCTGTACGACTGCACGCTCTGTGGTGAGGTGTGTCCTACGGGGGCTATCCTGCCTATGGCTCTTGAGCAGAAGCGTATGACGCAGTTGGGCCACGCAGTCTTTCATCGTGGGCATTGCGTTGTGGCGCGCGATGGTGTGGAGTGCGGTAACTGTGTGGAGCATTGCCCTGCCGATGCACTCACGCTGCAACGAGGCGTAGATGGACGTATGTATCCCCAAATCGAAAAGGCCCTCTGTATAGGTTGTGGTGCGTGCGAGAATCTCTGTCCCGCCACACCAAAAGCTATTGAGGTTAAAGGCTACGCAGTACATAAGTAAAAAAGAAGCTGTACAACAAGGTGATTTATGCGTTACGCTGTCCTCGAAATGCTCATTTACGCTTAAGTAAACTCCGCTTTCTCGGCTTGCGACCAGATTAGAAATAGCTCTTGTTATACAATTTTTAGAGTCGCTATATACAATAAAAGGTTGCTCAAACGAGCAGACTTTTATTGTATATATTATCTTGAGATTCTTGTCCCTGTTTGTATGAAATAAAAAAGGCCCACCCGAAGGTGAGCCTTAACTGTTATATCGCTAAAATTACTTTACGATAACAACACGGTTAGTACCGTTAACAGGGAAGATGTTCTCTGAAGAACCAACACCCTTCCAGGTCAACTGATCCTTGTTTACACCCTGCTCTACGAGGTAATCGTAAACAGCCTTAGCACGCTTCTCAGAGAGCTTTTGGTTGTAAGCAGCTGAACCAGTCTTAGCGTCTGCGTGACCAACGATAGTGAATACCTGATCCTTGGGTGCAGCAGCGATAGTCTCCTCAAGTACCTGCATAGAAGCCTTAGCACGGTCTGTCAAACGAGCGCTGTCGAAGTTGAAGAAGATAGGAGTTGAAGCAATTACGGAAGTCTTACGCTTAGCCAACTCAGCACGCAAAGCCTCGTTGTCCTTCAATGCCTGATCTGTTGCAGCCTTCTGAGCAGCCAAACGCTCTGCCAACTTACCCTCGTTGCGGTGAGCGTCAGCCAAGCTTGACTCCAAAGCAGCGATTGATGCCAAGTAAGCATCGATCTCATCCTGTGAGTAAGCCTTGTTCCAGTCACGCTTGTTGAAGCGGTAAGCGATACCCAATGTTGCAGAGTACATCTGAGCATACTCAGCTGCGATAGGAGCAATAGCTGCGGGCATGTCCTTACCAGGAGTAAGCATAGCCTTCAACTCGAGGTTGATATCCAACTGCTTGCAAACACGGAAAGTGTTGATCAAACCACCAGCAGCAGCAAAGCCTGTTGCAGTATCTGTGTCAACATTTACGCAGTTTACACCGAAACCAGCGAACAACTTAGCGTAGTAAACACGATCCTCACGGTAACCGCCAAACCAGTTAGAGAGGTTCAACATACCATCTACGTGGGGGTATACCCAGCTGCTTGACTGATCCAGATCGCCAGAAGTATTCAACTTACCACCAGCAATCTGAAGGCGAGCACCTACGATAGGATTGAACCACTTGGTAAGGTTACCCTCGATCTGCCAACCAAGGTCACCAATCTCCTTCTGGTTATCTACGCCACCCAGCTCGTTCCAAGCTGTAGCGTTGATACCACCAGCGATACCAATCTCCCAGTTAGACCAGAAGCTGTTGTTCATAATTCCCTTCCAGCGGAGCTTCTCTGCTGAATTCTCCTGAGCGAAAACACTACCCATAGAGAACGCTACAATAGCGATAGAAAGTAAAAACTTTTTCATAATTAATTTAGTTTATTGTGCTGTAAAAATTTGTTGCGCACACGTTAATACAAATAAGGTAACACTCCATTCCCTCCTATCACCGGCTATAAATCAAGTGACAGTATGGAATAGACAACGCAAAGATGTAAATAAAAAAATAAAAAAACAACTCTTTATTACTTTTTTTACATCTTTGCGCTGTCCAAAAGGCCTTTTTTGCCCTTTTTTCCTCTTTTTTTATCCTTTTCCTATCCGCACTTTGAGTATCCGCATGACATGCAGGTGAGGCAACCATTCTGGTAAGCCATATCCTCCTGACCGCACTGCGGGCACTTGCCCTTCGACTTGGTACCGTCGGCGATATACTGTTTCAAAGCACGCTGAACACCATTCTTCCAAGTGTTGATGCTCTCGCTGTTAAGATGCAGACCATCAATCAGATGCACAACCTTATCAATAGGCATTCCGTGACGCAACACACCCGAAATCAACTTGGCATAGTTCCAGAACTCCTCATCGAACAAACGCGAAATACCTCCGATAGTATTGGTATAGCCATAGCGGTCAACATATTGGAAGTCGTAACGCTTGGTGCCGTCCTCCTCGCGTACCTGAATGATGCAACCCTTGGTAACCTTGCGAGGGATATACATCGCGTCCTCCTCGATTTTACCTGTAAAAATCTCATAAGGACGACCATTCTGAATACCCACAAAGGCAATCCAATCCTCCGAGCCGTTCTTGAAGCGAACGATATCGGCAGAGATAGATGTAGGACGCTTACGCGATGTATCTACCACATTCTCACACTTCTTATCAGCCTTCTTCTTGGCATCGAGCAATACGCCGTCACGGCAACCGTCACGATAAACCGTAACAC
>CAYLRH010000028.1:0-9183 GCA_964385905.1 uncultured Alistipes sp. | reverse complement strand
ATCGGTTACTCAATCAACGATACAGTGGTTATCTTCGACCGTATCCGTGAGTACATCACACTCTTCCCGAAGCGTGATATGCGTATGAATATTAATCAAGCTATCAACTCAACATTGTCACGTACGATGAACTCATCAGGTACAACACTTGTAACCTTGGTTGCTATCTTCATCTTCGGTGGTGAGACTTTGCGTGGATTTGTATTCGCATTGATTCTTGGTATTGTAATCGGTACTTACTCATCAGTATTCGTTGCAACACCTATCGCTTACGACATCTTGCGTCGTTCGGATAAGAAGGTTAAGTAATATTTATTCATAAATATGAGAAAATAGGTTGCAGCCTTATGGTTGCAACCTGTTTTTTTTATAACTTTGCATTGCTATGAGTAATGCAATGGATAAACTGAGGGCCTGCTGGCGAATGATGAAGAGCTATGTCTCTCCGACGTTCATCATGTTGATGTGCGCATCGTTCATTATGTGGTATATTCTTAAGTTGCAATATACCTATACCACCAACTATTCCGTATTGGTGAATATCGAGGGTGAACGCCTACGCGTACCATGTGTTATCGAGGGTAAAGGTACCAATCTGCTTGGTTATAGAGTGTATATGCATAGGGAGATTAAAATCCCGTTGAATGATTTGAAGTACACTATCGACAGTCAGGTCGATGTCGCTGCTGGTGCGGTGGTGGATAGCATTATCATCGACCCGCAATCAATCCAGAGTGCTATCTCGGTGCGATTTAGCGATATTAAGGTTATTTCGGTTGGTGATGTGCCACCGTTGAGTATGGCCGACTTGCAGCTTGCGGGTAATAAGTAAATATATATATAAGGTAAATTTCATGAGTACCTCAAAAAAATATAAGGTTGGAATTACGGGTGGTATCGGTAGCGGAAAAAGCACCGTTTGCCACCTTTTGTCTGATATGGGCGTTGCTGTTTATGACTCCGATGCACGGGCAAAGGCTCTGATGAATGATAGCGAGTCGTTGCGAGAGGCGATAGTCGAGGCCTTTGGTGAGGAGTGTTATACTGCCGAGGGGTTAAATCGTGGATTCCTCGCAGGTCGTGTATTTGGTGATGAGGGGGCGTTGGCACGCCTTAATGCCATTGTTCATCCTGCGGTGAGGGAGGATTTCCGTGCTTGGGCGGAGCAGCAGCAAAGTACTTATGTGGTATTGGAGAGCGCCATACTCTTTGAGGCAGGCTTTGAGAACGAGGTGGACTCTACGCTTGCCGTCTTGGCTCCGTTGGAGGAACGAGTACGTCGTACTATGGAGCGCGATGGCTCTGACCGAGACGCTGTCTTGAGGCGTATATCACACCAAATGAGCGACGATGAACTACACTCCCGCGCTACACGCGTGTTGGTTAACTTGAGGATGGAGTATCTGGAGAGTGATGTGGAGCAATTACATAAAAGGTATTGCTATGAAGCTATGCAATAGTGAACTTGACTTGTCGCAGCCGCAGGTGATGGCTATCATAAACATCACCGACGACTCTTTCTTTGAGGGTAGCCGCACCTTTGACGGAAAGAGTATTGCATCGCGTGTGCATGAGGCTATTGGGCAGGGTGCCACGATATTGGACGTGGGAGGTTATTCTTCGCGCCCAGGGGCAAAGGAGCTATCGGTTGACGAGGAGTGGAGTCGTGTGCAGTTAGGACTTGAAATAATCCGTCGCGAGACTACTGATGTAGTTGTCTCTGTGGATACCTTTCGTGCGGAAGTTGCCCGACGTGCTGTCGAGGAGTTCGGTGAGTTGATTATTAACGATATATCGGCGGGCGAGTTGGATGCCGAGATGATAGATGTTGTGGCAAAGTATAATCTGCCCTATATCGCCATGCATATGCGTGGCACGCCGCAGACAATGCAGTCGCAGACAGAGTATAAGCGTGGTGTTGTAAACGAGGTGTGTGACTATTTTGAGGGCAGAGTGGCCGAGTTGCAGGCACGCGGGGTGAATAAAATAATTCTCGACCCCGGCTTTGGCTTTGCAAAGAGGCTTGAGCAGAACTATGAGTTGCTCGCGGGGCTTGACCGTGTTTGTGCCATGGGGTATCCTGTTTTGGTGGGAGTGTCGCGCAAGTCGATGATATATAATCTTTTGGGAGTATCTCCCGCAGAGGCGTTGAATGGAACTACCGCCCTGCATTGGGAGGCGTTACGACAAGGCGCTGCAATTCTTCGTGTGCACGATGTGCGCGAAGCGGTAGAGGTGGTGAAAATATTTAACGAGTATAAAATGAGAAACCTATATGAATAGAAAAGATTTTATTTGCCAGACAGCGGCTGCCGCAGGCTTGGCGGCTTTGGGAATTGGGGTAAGTTGCTCACAGAATAAAACCAGTCGAATCCCTAAAACTGAACCGCAGACGGTAGCGGTCGAGATGGGCAAAATCCGTTCATTATTGCTTCATCTGGGTAGCAATATGTGGTGCGATTATCCCACAGAATTAATGGGCGCAGCCCCCGAAAGCGCACAGACATTGGATGTGAAGCCGGAATTCAAACTCATTTGGCCAGATGACATGTGGCGCAAGGTAACCGATCGTGCTGCAAGTGCTGGCGTCAATATGATTGTCATAGATTTGGGCGAGGGCCTATATTATCCCAGCCACCCCGAATTGGCTGTTGAAGGGACATGGAGCGTGGAGAAGATGCGCGCTGAGATAAAGCATCTTAATAGTCAGGGTATTGAGGTTGTGCCGAAGCTGAATTTCTCGACTACCCACAACGGATGGATGGGCGACTACTCTCACATGGTGTCGTCAAAGCCGTATTATCGTATGTGTGAGGAGGTTATTCGCGATGTAGTTGAGATTTTCGGTAATCCGCGATTTTTCCATATCGGTTTTGATGAGGAGAGAGCTGCATTTCAGGAGAGCGAGAGATTCCAGTACATCTGCACGCGCAAGGGCGAGTATTGGTGGAAGGATTTTCTACATATAGTCAATACTGTCGAGAAGTACGGTGCGCGACCTTGGATGTGGAGCGATTACGGCTGGACCTCTGAGGAGTTCTTTGAGCGCTGTCCTAAGAGTGTCGTTCAGCAGAATTGGTTCTACGATGAGTCGTATGGTGGCTTTGATATTGAGACAAATACAACATCGGATGCCAAGATATTGAAAACATTCCTTAAGCTGGATGAGGCCGGTTTCGATCAGGTCCCCTGCGGAACCAATTGGGTAGGTTGGAAGCGCCGAGAGCTTGGCCTTGATGCAGATGAGGTTATGGGTAAACTTATGAAATTCAGTCACGAAAACATCTCAAAGGAGCATCTTATGGGATTTATGATGACCACATGGGAGATTTATGCTTGGCCAGGAATGAAGCGAGATGAACACTTCCAGAAAATACTGGATGGTATAGATATTTTTGCCGAGGCGATGAAGTAGCGGAAGGCAGTTAAATAAAAATGAGGGTGCAAACATTATTGTTATGCACCCTCTTTTCTATATGTAGCATATAGTTTATTCGCCCCAAAGGTTGCGTGGATATACGCCAGCCTCAATCAGCTCCTCAATCTTTGCAACGAGCTGCGGTTTATCGGCCTGATATGTTACACCAAACCAATCTGCTGTTGTTGAGAGTACTTTCAATTTTGAAGTACCCTTGCCAACCAACTCGTTAACCATCAACGGAATGAAGAACTCGGCCTTAAGATTGGCCTGTGTTACGGGGTCTGCAAGGAAGCCCTTGAAGTACTCCTCCGAATATGTGAAATAGTCGGGTGTGAAACCAAACAAGTTCATCGATACGGGGGTGTTCTCCTCCAGTGCCTCATCCTCGCCCAAGTCGTGGAATACGATTGTGCCCTCGCCATTACGCTCAATCTTCGTGCGCTCGACAATAGATGTGAGGAATCCGTTATCGTCAATAGAGCATACGCCGCGAGATACGGTACCGTTCTCCGAAAGGGTCTTATTAACCTCGTAACCAACCATACAATAGTGGTTTGTAGAGTCACCGAGCTGGCTCAAGTACTCTCCGATAACCTTGTATGCATCAGCTCCATAGAAGTCGTCGGCATTAATCACGGCAAAAGGCTCCTTGATTACCTCTTTGGCCATCAACAGGGCGTGGTTTGTGCCCCACGGCTTCTCGCGACCTTCGGGCAGAGTGAATCCCTCAGGCAGATAGTCGAGCTCCTGATATACAACTTCAACCTCTATCTTACCGCCAAAACGCTCCTTGTTGAATATTGAGGTAAAGGCATCGGCAAATGAGTGGCGGATAACAAATACCACCTTGCCAAATCCTGCACGAATAGCGTCGTAGATAGAGTAATCGATGATAGCCTCATTGTTGGGGCCTACTCCGTCCATCTGCTTCAGGGCACCGTATCGTGAGCCCATGCCGGCAGCCAAAACAAGTAATGTAGGTTTTACCATGATTGAAAATGATTTTAAATTTGTAATTATGCAAAAGTAGCAAAAAAACGGTTATTCGCTATCCGCTTTTGCAAAATAATCATCTTATTCGGCACGTTTTATCGTCAATGGATGCAGATTGTCGGCCAAGAAGTAAAAAAATAGCTCCAATGGCAGATGGTTTGCCCATTTTTGAGTATCTTTGTTCAATTATAGCAACCGAAGTATGAAAGAGTGGAAACTTAAAACGAAGAATCTGTTTCGCAAGATGCGTTTCAGCATGAGCGACCCCGTTCGCCATGAGGAGGAGTGGAGTCTGCACATCACGCCTGCCGGATTATTGGGAGGTGTGGTGGCTTTCTGCGTGGTACTCTTTCTGTTGGTGCTGGTGTTGGTTTCCTACACTCCGATTCTCGATATCTTCCCCGGCTATCGTACTGCGGCTGAGAAGACCCATGATGAGCTGGTGCAGAATGTCATGCGACTCGACTCGTTGGAGCGTCGTATGAACGATATGCTTACCTATAACGAGAATATCGCAATGATTCTTGAGGGCCGTACCCCCGTGGTGCGCACCCCGTTGAGCGATGGTGATACAGTCAAGCTCGATAAGACGCTTGTGCCACCCTCGCAGTTTGACTCCCTGCTGCGTGCGCAGATGGAGGGTGATGGCGACTATTCGCTGGCTCGTACTTTGCAGAGTCGTCAGCAGGGCGGAAAACTTATCTTTGCCTCACCTGCCGAGGGAATTATCACTCGCCATTTCTCACGCGAGGATAACTATCTCGGTGTGGGTATTCAGGCTGCTCCCAATGCCCCCGTTACCAGCATTGATGATGGTGTTGTGGTAGATGTGGCCACACATGGTGAGCAAGGCGCAGTTGTTATGGTGCAACATTTCAATGGCTTCGTGTCGATATATCGTAATCTCTCGCAGATACTTGTGTCAAAGGGACAGAGCATCAAGAGCCGTCAGGTGGTAGGTTATAATGCTATGCCTTCGGTGGGTGACCGCACCAATCCTGTTGTGGAGGTGGAGATATGGAACGAGGGTAAGGCTGTTGACCCTGAAGCTTATATTGTATTCTAACTCAGAAGATTAATATTGATGAAACAACGATTGTCAATTCTCGGCTCTACGGGCTCGATTGGAGTGCAGACGCTCGATATTGTTGCCGAGAATCCCGATTTGTTTGAAGTAACATCGCTCGTGGCGGGTAGTAACTGGGAGCTGTTGGCACGTCAGGCTGTGGAGTTTGATGTCGATAGCGTGGTTATTGCCGACGAGTCGAAATATGAATTGCTGAAACAGGCTCTTGCCGATTATCCTATAAAGGTTTATGCGGGTAGCGATGCTATCTGTGAGGTTGTTCGCTATTCTACCGTAGATGTAGTGGTGAATGCGTTGGTCGGTTATGCAGGCCTGCATCCCACGGTGGCGGCCATCGAGGCAGGCAAGAAGATTGCCTTAGCAAATAAAGAGACGCTGGTTGTGGGTGGTGATTTGGTTATGCGTATGGCTGTTGAGAAGCAGGTGCCTATTCTCCCCATCGACTCCGAGCACTCGGCTATCTTCCAGTGCCTTGCTGGCGAGCAGTCGCCTATTCGCCGCCTGATTGTGACTTGTAGCGGTGGTGCTTTGCGCGATGTACCTATGGCGGAGTTGTCGTCGGTCACACCAGAGCGTGCGCTGAAGCATCCGCAGTGGTCAATGGGTGCGAAGATTACCATCGACTCGGCTACGTTGGTGAACAAGGGCTTTGAGGTGATTGAGGCTCATTGGCTGTTTGGCGTGGAGGCCGATAAGATTTCGGTGTTGATTCATCCGCAGTCTATCGTTCACTCTATGGTGGAGTTTGAGGATGGCGCTATCAAGGCTCAGCTTGGCACGCCCGATATGCATATGCCTATCAGCTATGCACTTATGTTCCCACGTCGTGCCACACGTCCGCAGGAGCGATTCGACTTCCTGGCACACCCTACGCTGACATTTGCCGAGCCTGACAGAGTGAAGTATCCCGCACTCGACATCGCTTACGACTGTATGCGTCGTGGCGGTACGGCTTCGTGTGTTATGAATGGCTCAAACGAGGTTGCTGTGGCGGCTTTTCTTGCCGGCAAATGCCGTTTTACCGATATTACAGCCTCGATAGAGTACGCCCTAAGCAAGGCAAAATTTATTGAACGCCCCACATTAAAGGATTACGAGGCTTCGAACGAGGAGTCGCGTGCATTGGCGGCAGAGTATCTTAAGTTGAAATAAAATATAACGTTATAATGGAAATTTTAATCAAAGTATTACAATTTTTTATGAGTCTGTCGCTCTTGGTAGCGATTCACGAGTTCGGACATTTTATTATGGCACGTGTCTTTAAGATTCGTGTCGAGAAGTTTTATATATTCTTTGACCCTTGGTTCTCGCTTTTCAAGTGGAAGCGTGGTGAGACTGAGTATGGTGTGGGCTGGTTGCCGCTGGGTGGTTATGTGAAGATTGCCGGTATGATTGACGAGAGCATGGACCTTGAGCAGATGCAGGCTCCCGTTCAGCTCTATGAGTTCCGCGCAAAGCCTGCATGGCAGCGTTTCTTGGTGATGATTGCAGGTGTGGTGATGAATGTCCTGCTGGCGATGATGATTTATACGGGTATCCGCTACGCCTATGGCGAGTCGTATATGGCCAACGATGATGTTAAGTGGGGATATGTCTTCAATGAGTCAGCCGAGCGTATGGGCTTCCGCGATGGCGATAAGTTCGTGTCGGTGGATGGTGAGGTTGTTGATGATGTGAACGAGGTTCGCTCAAAACTGCTTCTCACCAAGGATGATCGCCATATGGTTGTGGAGCGCGACGGTGAGCAGGTGGCTTTTACAATCCCGTTTGAGCAGATGCTTGAGATGCGTCGCAATCGCGAGTATGAGGACCTCTATATGTTGCGTATGCCGTTCTTTATCGACTCTTTGACCGCTACGACAGCCATCAATGCAGGCCTTAAGGAGGGTGATCAGGTGGTGGCTTTGAATGGCGTGAAAGCGATTGGCGTACAGGAGATAACAGATTTGTTGCAGCAGCATAAGAGTGATACGGTGGCTCTTACCGTTTTGCGTGGTGGTGCGACGGAGGATGTTGTAGTACCTATAAACGCCGAAGGTAAGATTGGCGTTATGTTCAAAGCCGATGTGTTCCAGCCGCGTACACGTACATTTACCTTCATGGAGGCTATTCCTGCGGGTGTGTCGCTTGCATTTGATACCATAAATGACTATTGGCAGCAGCTGAAACTTATTTTCCAGCCCAAGACCAAGATGTATGAGGAGTTGGGCGGCTTCATTGCTATCGGTAATATCTTCCCCTCGGAGTGGGATTGGTTGCGATTCTGGACCATGACAGCATTCCTGTCGATTATCTTGGCGGTGATGAATATCCTGCCCATCCCTGGTTTGGATGGTGGCCACGCGCTCTTTACCTCGTGGGAGATGATTACGGGCCGCAAGCCGAGCGATAAATTCCTTGAGATTATGCAATATATCGGCTTTGCAATTCTGTTCGCATTGTTGATTTACGCAAACGGAAACGATATCTATCGCCTCTTTACAAAATAAAATGGCTAAAGTTAAAAAGGCATATTTCTGCCGCGAGTGCGGTTTCGAGGCTCCCAAATGGTTGGGCCGTTGCCCCTCGTGTGGCGAGTGGAATACTTTTGCAGAGGAGATTATTGCAAAGAGCAACAATACTTCTGTCGCTACTTCTGTCGCCGCGCCTACAACACCTCCACAGCGTGTGAGCGAGATTGAGCGCTCGTCGCATAAGCGTCTGGACTTGCATAATGCCGAGGTGAATCGTGTGCTGGGAGGCGGTTTGGTGCCGGGGTCGTTGGTGTTATTGGGTGGTGAGCCTGGTATTGGAAAATCCACCCTCAGCCTTCAGATAGCCCTTACCAACCACTCGCTCAAGACCTTATATGTGTCAGGCGAGGAGTCGGCCGAGCAGATTGGCATGCGTGCCGAGCGATTGGGCATAGGTAATGAGGAGTGTTACATCTACTCGGAGACATCGCTCGAAAATATTCTCACACAAATGAACGAGCATCGCCCCGATGTGGTGGTGATTGACTCTATTCAGACCATCTTTACCGATACGATTGATTCATCGGCGGGTAGCGTGTCGCAGATACGTGAGTGTGCGGCGGCATTGCTGAAGTATGCCAAGACGACGGGAACATCAATCTTCATCATTGGCCATATTACCAAGGACGGCACTATTGCCGGCCCGAAGATTCTGGAACATATCGTCGATGTGGTGTTACAATTCGAGGGCGATGGGAATAATATATACCGCATTCTACGTGGAATAAAGAATCGTTTTGGCGCAACCTTCGAGATTGGAGTCTTTGAGATGTTGGACAATGGCCTGCGAGCTGTAGAGAATCCCTCGGAGATTCTGCTCTCGCATTACGAGGAGCCGCTGAGTGGTATTGCCGTAGGAGCTTCTGTTGACGGAATACGCCCATATCTAATCGAGGTGCAGGCTCTGGTGAGCAATGCCGCATATGGCACTCCGCAACGTAATACGACAGGCTATGACCCACGTCGCATGGGTATGTTGCTTGCGGTGCTGGAGAAGAGGGTGGGCATGAAGATGTTCCAGAAGGATGTCTTTCTGAATTTTGCTGGCGGTTTCCGCGTGGCCGACCCAGGACTGGACTTAGCCATTGTGGCGGCAGTCATCTCATCATACTATGACCGACCTATTGCCGATGGGGTATGCTGTGCGGGCGAGATAGGTCTTTCGGGAG
>CAYLRH010000027.1:0-9340 GCA_964385905.1 uncultured Alistipes sp. | reverse complement strand
AGGTATTTTCGACCACTTCGACAACCCCTATCTGCGCTTTGAGATTTCGGTACCCAACCGTGAGGACCTGCCCAAAGGCAAGAAGGTGCTTATGTCGATGATTCCGCAGTCGAACGAGGAGCTGTTGTTGTGTGTGGATTCCGATTTCGATTATCTTTTTGGCGACAGCACCCCGCAGTCGAAGGAGATAAACGAAGCACCATTCATGTTCCACACCTACACCTACGCCACCGAGAATTACCTCTGCTATGCCCCCTCGTTGCATAACGTCTGCGTGAAGGCCACCAAGAACGATTGCCATATCTTCGATTTTGTCAGTTTCATGGCCGAATACTCGCGTACGATATATCCCATCTTTTTGTGGTATGCCTACTCGGCACAGCTCTCCCATGAGTCGGTCTTTACACTTCAGGAGTTCAAGAATACGGTACGCTTAGGCTACTTGGAGGTGGAGTGCAACGGAGCTGACACGCTGGCGTGGGTGGGCCGTCAGGTGCAGCGTAAGCTACGCCGTCTGGAGGATGAGTACCCTGAGATGCGTGACGAGATAGATGCCTTTGGCGACTACCTACGCACGAAGGGTGTGGAGCCGGAGAATACATATTTCTATATGCACGGCCATACGCTTATGGATAACGTCGTTATGCCGATGCTCAACTCCGTATGCGATAAGTTGCGCCAGATGTCGGTGGCCAAGATTAACTCCTCGAACAAGCAGGGCCTGCCGCTAAAGAATGAGATGAGTAACTACATGAACACCCTGCGTTCGATACGCGACGTGCTGCTCGATAATGAGAACTACACTTCGTGCCCGCTCTATGCCAAGTTGCGCGAGGATATACAGCGTTATCTCCACAACACCATCGCCAAGATTGAGGCCGAGCGTAATAGTGTAAAAATCAAATAATCAATAATATGCGTATTGTATTTTCTTTGTTGGCCCTTCTGTTTACGGTGAATCTTTCGGCACAGGAGGTAGCTTTTGCTACGCAGCGTGAGCTGTGGTTGCGTAAGGCCGAGGAGGCCAAGCCCAAGTTGCAGGAGTCGATTGTAAAGCCGCAGTGCATCGTTCGGAGTGTTGCCGATGAGAGTGCCTTTCAGGGGTGGCGCATGGAGCCTACGGAGGATGTGCAGGCGCTGTATGGCTCCTCGTTCAAGGAGCGTCGGGAGGTTATCCTCGATTTGGGCGACCACTATACGGGTTACTTCTCGATGAGAGTCAACCATACTGGTCTGCCGGCAGATGCCCCCTTGCGATTCAGACTGACCTTCGCCGAGGTGCCTGCCGAGTTGAATACCCCCTTCGACCCCTATCCGGGCAGCCTGAGCCGTGCGTGGTTGCAGGACGAGGTTGTGACGGTTATGCGTCTGCCTGAGGTTGTCACCGTAGAGCGTCGTTTGGCCTGCCGCTATGTTAAGATTGAGCTTTTGGCGCAGTCGTATTACGATTTCCGTATTGAGGACATCTCGTTCCGAGCCGTCACTTCAGCGCATGGCACCCCCGCAGCATTGGCACCAACTACCGACAAGCGTATTGCAAAGATAAACGAGATAGGCCTGAAGACGCTTGCCGAGTGTATGCAGACCGTATATGAAGATGGCCCGAAGCGTGACCAGCGTCTGTGGATTGGCGACCTCTATCTGGAGGCGTTGGCAAATGCCTACTCGTATAAGAATCACGACCTTACCAAGCGTTGCCTATACTTGTTGGCTGCCTTGGCCGATGAGGAGGGTTTTCTGCATGCAACCGTATATGAGTTGCCCAAGCCTGAGCCGCAGACCAATCAGCATACGATGGATTACAGCCTTCTGTATGGTGTTGCCCTGTTGGAGTATCTCAAGGAGACGGGCGACCGCACCACAGCTGAGGAGCTGTGGCCCGTAGTGAAGTATCAGATTGAGTTTGCCCGCACCTATCTCAAGGATTGGGTTTACGATGTGGATAAGCAGCCCTCGTGGTGGTTGGTATTCGACTGGAAGGACGATTTGAATCGCCACGCACCCATTCAGGGCCTTATGACCTTTGCCATCGATAAGAGCTACGAGCTGGCCTGCCTGCTGGGCCGTGAGGCGGAGGTGAAGGAGTGGCCCTCGGTGGTGAAGCAGATGCGTAAGGCCTCGCGCGAGAGGTTTTACGATAAGAAACGCGGTGTAATCCTCTCTGGCGATAATCAGGTGTCATATCTCTCGCAGGTGTGGATGATTCTCTCCGAAACTCTTACGCCGAAGGAGGGTGTGCGTGCCTTGGAGTATGTGCTGAGTGACTCCTCGACCTGCTATCCCGGCTCGCCCTATGCGTATCATTATCTTATTGAGGCTATGCTCAAGTGTGGCATGAACGATGGTGCCCGCGAGTTGCTTATATCTTATTGGGGAGGCATGATTGACAAGGGTGCCGACACCTTCTGGGAGGTGTATGACCCTAATGACGACAAGAAATCGCCCTATGGATTCTTCCCCATCAACAGCTACTGCCACGCGTGGAGCTGCACGCCCGTATATTTTATAAATAGGTATCCGCAAATATTCCAGTAGTAGTTTTTTTACGCTACAATCTGCCCGACTACGGTTGGGCAGATTTTTTTTGCATAAATGCCAAAAAAAAGTTGTAGAGGAGCTCTTTTTTCAAATTCTTTTCAGAATCGTGTATAATCTTTGCAGTGTGATAAAAGATTATTAATGTAAAAAATAGAGTTATTATGAAAAAGTTTATGTTGACAGTAGTTGTTATCTTCCTGACCTTGAGCGTTGCATGTGCCGACACCGACCGTCCCATCACCATCGACAAACTGCCGCAGAAGGCACAGCAGTTCCTCAAGAGCTATTACCCGGAGGTAGGTGTTTCGTTTGCAAAGGAGGATAGCGACCTGATGAGCAAGGAGTATGAGGTGGTGCTTACAAATGGCGTTAAGTTGGAGTTTGCGGCCAATGGCGAGTGGAAGAATGTAGAGTGTAAGCACGATGCAGTGCCTGCGGCCATCGTTCCGCAGCCGATAAAGAGCTATGTCGAGAAGAACTATCCTGAGGCCAAGATTACCAAAATTGACCGCGACCGTCGCGACTACGAAGTGTCGCTCTCGAATCGTCTGGAGCTGACTTTCAATAAGGAGTTTCAGCTTATTGAGATAGATGATTAAGTTGCCGAATAAGGTGTTTTCGGCGTTCTGCGTGCCCTCAGAATTCTTATTTACACTCGGTAAACTGCTGCTTTTTGGGTTTCGTAGGCCTTGAAAACTCTCTCTTATACAATTGGTTAATAATTTGAAAGGTTGCTAACAGATGTTGGCAACCTTCTTATTTTACATCGGCTCACGCTCATAGGCATCTATCATCGAGCCACGAGTGCGATTTATAATCCTTACGCCCTCGCTCTCGGCCCAGTCGCGTAGCACCTCATGCCCGCGGAACAGCTCGGCCGTTTCGGCTAAATATTCGTGCATGGTGTATGGTCGCGGGGGATTGGTGGCGTTGTAATATATCGGCTTGGAAGCCTGCGGTGTAGTGTCGTAGTAGTGGCTCTGCGTGCGACACAGACGATTCTCGTCATCCACGCACAACCCGTCAAGCAGCGTGTGGTCCACGCCATATAGCTCTATCTGCTTATACCCTAAGAGGATACCAATAAACTCGCCATTCTGCACCACTGTGCCGAAGTTACCTGAGCCTATGCCTCGGCGGTAGAGCCAGAACTCCACGCTGCGGAAGCCGTGGAAAACTATCGAGTGAAAGCGCACGATACGAATCATCTGATTGGCAGCAATGGCAGCCTTGTAGTCGAAGTGTTCGGGATTGTAGTACTGCACATATAGCGTCATGGGCCACGTAACCTTCTCTGATAAGGCTTTGTAGAGTGCCTCCACACGCTCCGAGCGACCTGCCTTGCGGAAGAACATAGGGTCGGAGATGACGTAATACTTCGGCTTGACCTGCACAAACTCCTCACTCAGAGCAAAGAAGTTAACAGCCATCATATCGGCCTGTTGCCACTCCTCGCGTTCAATGAGTTGGGGCAGTTGCTCGGCAAGCGAGGGGCCGTTGCCGAGAATGGCTAATCGGCGTGAGGGATTCATCTCCTGCGCACCAGCCTGTGCCACATGATTACGAAAATCCTCCTTCACGGCCATCGTGACCAGGAAGAGAAGTGTGTCGAATGTATTTTGCAGTGTTGCTATTATTTTCTCCGTCAGACGCATGGCATACCTTTTTGCTCTATTGCAAAATTACACAAATATCGTTACATTTGCAATATATGGCATCAGAGAGCAACATATCAGTTATTATTCCTTTGTATAATAAGGCCTCGGAGATTGAGCTAACGCTCCGTTCGGTGATGGTGCAGAGCCTGCAACCTCGCGAGATTATTGTCGTGGACGATGGCTCTACGGACAATAGTGCCGCGATTGTCGAGCGCCTTGCCTCGCCCCTTGTGCGATTGATTCGTCAGCAGAATCAGGGAGTGAGTGCAGCCCGCAACCGTGCCATGCAGGAGGCTACGGGCGAGTGGGTGGCACTGCTCGATGGCGATGATATGTGGTGTACGGATTATTTAGCAACCGTTGCCGCCATGATTGAGCGGTGGCCCGGCTGCGGAGCCTACGGAACAGGATTTTATATCGACGATGGCGAGCGCCGCGTTGTGGCACGCAGCTGCGAGAAGGAGGGTATTGTGGATTTCTTCTCGGAGTCGATGTCGCGATATGTTCTTATCCCGTCGGCCACCACGTTGCGTCGCGATTTGGCTCTGCAGTTAGGCGGTTTCCCTGAGGGTATGCGTATGGGTGAGGACCAATTTCTATGGACCAAGATTGCCCGCGTGGCTGATGTGGCCTTCACTCCTGTGCCGATGATTATCTATTCGCGTGCGGCTGCCAATCGCTCGGCAGCGATATATCGTCCTGAGCAGACGACCTTCTCTTTCGAGCAGTTGTATGAGCCTGGGCGTAAGGATTTAAGCAACGAATATATCGCCCGCGTGGCACTTAGCAAGGCCCTTATCGACAGCTCGCGAGGCGGAACAGATGTGGCACGTCGTGCGTTGGAATTCTTCTCTTATAATACAATGTCGCACCGCATCGAGCGCAAGGTGCGCGTGTTGAATGCTCTGCCTCGCTTTATGCGTGGCTGGGTGTTGTGGCTCTATAATACGTTGGCGTGGGTGATAGCACGTAGGGGGTTGTAGTTAGTCGCGGCCTCGTATGCAACCCAAGATGTAGAGCGCCACCATGACCGCCATAATGATTAGCGATATCTTTGCATTTCGGATAAATGCCAGCGCGAGAATATAGATTATGATGGCTCCCACGATGAGCGTCGACCACGAAAAACCCTCCCAGCGACGATACTTCCGTGGGCGGGTGTCGATACCATGCTCCGATAGTTTTACCCCCACCAATCCTCGTTCGTGGCGACGATTACCCTTGAAGTGTATAGCTGCCAAGTAGTGATGCTTTTCGGGACAGTCGGCATCGTAGAGGGTGTGGATACCCACAGCCCGCTCCTCTAACCACTCACCGGCCTGCATCATCCAGCGGTCGCGTTTGTCGGTAGTGCGGGTGAAGATGCCGTAGCCGTGGCGCAGTCCCTCCTCATCCACCTGCCCGATGTAGTAGCCATCCTTATACTCCTTGAAGACGAGAGTATCCCCTCTCTCGGCTACCTCATCAATGTTGGCGAGCAGCAACTCCTTGAAGTCACGGCGCAAATCGCCACCCCATAGGCGCAGTTTACGCGCTACGAGGTTGCGATACCAATCCACCTCAGCTATTGCTCCCGCCCTGTCCATCGTTACTTAACCTGCTCGAAAGCCTGCTCCTTGTTGCCTATGAAGCGGTAGAGGCGGATGATACTGCCCTGGCCGGCCTCAATCTTATAGTTGTGCGAGAGGTAGAAGTAACCCTCACCCAACGAAACCATACCCGTAGAGCCAACGCCCCAGTCCCAGCCGCGAATCTCGCCCTGCTGCTTGCCCTCTGCCTTGAGCGCAACGACCTTAGCCTTAGAGATGTAGGGTACACCATCCAGAGCCTTCGTTACGGGACGTGCCGTGCCATCGGCTGCAAAGAGAGTGTAGTTGGGGTAACTTGCCTTCTTGCCCTTATATACGGCCATTATCCACGCATGAGTTGTGGGGTCATATTCGAGATTCTGAACGCCATAGGTTGTATTACCCGTCTTAACAAAATATTGCCCTGCGGGCTTTGCTGGACCCTGCTGGTGCATATTATCCTGCGAGAGCGAACGCTCATATCTCTTCCACTTGCGCACGTCGTACTGCAACAGCACCTGATAGTCGTTGTCCGAACGCTCGGTGTCGCCATACACGCCATAACCTACCGTCAGATACTGCTTGCCGCCCTTCTTGCCAAACTTGGGACCGAAGGCCACGCCATCGATGCCGCTACAACCTAAACGATGCTTCTGCTTGCCCTCGGCTGAGGTCACCTCGGCGAGATAATCCTCCAATACGGTGGGGAGATATACCGTTGTCATGATACCATCCTTCTCGGCATCCATACCCACGCGGGTTATCTTATCCACATCGAAGATGGCGATGTAGAAGGCGTTCTCCAACTTACGCGTACTCTTCTCCATGCGCAGAATACCTTGACCAATGGCGTCGTTCTTGTACTCCAATGAGCCATACAGGCGGCCATCCTCGTCATTGAAATCCATGTCGCCCAAGTGTCCCAGCAGGCCTGTAACGGTACCTACGACATTTCCATCCATGTCGGTCTTGACGAGCATGGTGGTGTATGAGTGGTACATATATTTCTGCTCGGTATCCACCGCAATGCCCTGAATATGGCCAGCCTTGTAGGGGCCCGACTCTATCTTGCGGGGGAGTGATGCGGGATTCTGTGCCACGGCAACATTCGATAGTATGATGGCTGTCAGCATGACGGCCAGAGTGTATAAG
This sequence comes from uncultured Alistipes sp., assembly GCA_964385905.1. GTDB lineage: Bacteria > Bacteroidota > Bacteroidia > Bacteroidales > Rikenellaceae > Alistipes. The sequence continues at coordinate 2,424 of CAYLRH010000027.1, read as the reverse complement.
CGCTTCATCGTGATAATGTTTTAGATTACTTTATGCGAAGATACGAAAATTTTACGTAACAACACAATAAAAGAGGGTGCTAACCTGCTGGTCGGCACCCTCTTTTATTGATGTTTTGTGATTACTCTTTATTTTACACCGAGCTTAGCCTTCACCTCGGGGCTGATATCCTTAACGTTAGCCTCGTCGAAGTAAACCATCGATGTTGACTCAAGGATTACAGTATAACCGCCAGCCTTAGCCACCTCGCTGATAGCCTCGTTAGCCTTCTTGATGATGGGCTCCATCAACTCCTGCTCCTTCTTCTGCAACTCCTGCTGTGCTACCTGATTGAACTCCTGCAAACGAGTGTTCAAGTCGTTCAACTCCTTCTCCTTGAGCTGACGTACAGCGTCGGTCATAGTCTCTGCGCCCTTCTGATACTCCTGCAACTTGTTGTTCATCTCTACCTGAATGGTCTCAGCCTGAGCCTGCAAGTCCTTAGCCAGAGCCTCGATCTGAGTCTGTGCCTCCTTGAACTCGGTCATATTAACAACAACATCCTGTGAATTGATGCGGCCGATCTTCTGTGCGAAGAGTGATGTTGAGAACATCACGCATACAACCGCAAGGGTTAGTTTCAATACTTTTTTCATAATTTTTTATGTGTGTAATTTATTGTGTTTCGTTATTTCAAAAGTTCAATAATGGCGTTTGTGTGGTCGGCACGCTCCGAGTAGTAGAGCATCGTCGCATTCTGCGAGATGTCGATAATCATATCGTAGCCCTTCTGCTTGGCATACTTCTCGATGGTCTCAAACACACGCTTCTGAATAGGCTGGATAAGCTCCAGACGCTTCTTCATCAGCTCACCCTCGGTGCCGAAGATAGACTCCTGGAATGTCTGTGCCTCCTGCTCCATCTTCAGAATATTCTCCTCGTTAGCCTGCTGTGATGCAGCCGAGAGCTGTGAGCGGCGAGCCATATAGGCGTTGTAAATCTTCTCCACCTCCTCGAACTTGGCATCCACCTGCTTCTGGTAGTCGTTAGCCATCTGGTCGAGCTGTGTGATGGCCTGATTGTATTGGTCGATCGACTTAAAAATCTTTTCGCTGTTAACCACAGCATAATTCTGTGCCGAGGCCATGGTTGCCACGCCCAACACGAGTGCCAATGTTAAAATCAATCGTTTCATAGTCATCCGTTTTAAAGGTTGTCCTTATTTGTAATAGGTCTTCGTTTCAAAATCTCTGCCAATATTAGAACGACTTACCCATTGTAAAGTGGAACTGGCTGCCACTGGGCTTGTTGTCGTTCATCGGAGCATCGAATCCCCAACCCCAGTCGATACCGAGCTGACCCACGATAGGCAAGTAGAGTCGTACGCCGACACCGGCCGAACGCTTAATCTTGAAGGGTGAGAACTCCTTCCATGAGTTGAAACCGCTACCTCCCTCAAGGAATGCCAAAGCAAATACCTGTGATGAGGGCTTCAAGATGATAGGATAACGTAACTCCATGGTGTATTTATTGTATGCCACCGAGTAATTTCCGTTGACGGGGTCGAGAGCGCCATCCTCGTAACCGCGCAGACCGATGATGTCCACACCGTAGATGGTGTAACCGCTCATACCGTCACCACCGACCTCGAAACGCTCGAACGGCGATACCTTATTCTTATTATAGTGGCCCAAGAATCCCATCTCGGCAGCTGCCATAAGCACAAGGTTGTTGTTGCGTGTCAACGGCTGGAACCAGCGGCCCTTGAACTGCCAGCGGTGGTACTCAATCCACTTGTATCGTTTCTCGTCAGAGAGGCTCTCGTCGCTGTAATCGACGTTATCCCAAGCCGAGTAGGGGGGAGTCAAGGTCAATGTAGCCGAGAACTCTGAACCGCTACGGGGGTAGATGGGCTGGTCAATGGTTGAACGACCAAAGGCCACCTTCAACGATATATCGTTTGCTGAACCGTTCGACATGATGAAGTAATCCCAGTTCTTCAACGCGTAACGACGGTACTGAGCCTCGAAGTAGAGGGTAAAGTTGGGGTCGGGCCATGAGAGGCGCTTACCCAGACCTGCTGCAATACCGAGTGTACGGAAGTGCATGGTTGCATCCTGCCAGATGTAGTATGCGTTGTTCTGCTCTGACCAGTGTGCCGAGAAGGTGAATGAGTTGGGCTTGCGACCACCAACCCACGGGTCGGTGAAGCTAATGGCCAACGCCTTATAGTATGTACCGTTTGTCTGACCTGAGATAGAGAACTTCTGGTTCTGACCGCCAGGGTAGGGTGTCCATGTACCCTTCTTGAAGAGGTTGCGTGTCGAGAGGTTGTTGAGGGTGATACCCACAGAACCTACGAACGAACCAGAACCCCAACCTCCAGCGATGTTAAACTGGTCGCTGGCCTGCTCGGCGAGCGGGAAGTTGACGTTCACCAGCTCG
>CAYLRH010000026.1:0-9395 GCA_964385905.1 uncultured Alistipes sp. | reverse complement strand
GATCTGAGCTCACCTCTGTCCGTCTTTCTGATCGCGGCCCATTTCGGCGTGCTGTTCCTGCTGATCCTGGGCATCTCCGGCGACCTGGGGAACGCGCTGATCTTCTTTTTCATCTTCGCCGTCACCATGTTCGTTTCGGGACTCAAGCTGTACTGGTTCCTGTTCGGCGGGGCCGCCATGGCCATTGTGGTGCCTCTGGCCTGGAACAGAACTTCAATACAGCAATCCGCACCAACCGCGAAGACCCGAATGGATATAACCGTCGTGGTGCTTTGTTCATGCAACAGGAGCGTTTCAAGGAGGCTGAGAGTGATTTCGACACAGCCATCAAGCACGACTCTTCATATTTGCTCTCCTTCTTCAACCGTGCGCTGGTTTACTCCGACACCAACCGTCCGATGCTGGCATTGAGCGACTTTAACCGAGTGATTGAGTTGGACTCAACAAACTCGCTTACCTACTTCAACCGCGCCATTGTACGCTCACAGATTGGTGACTACAACCGTGCCTTGGAGGATTATAACCGTGTAGCCAAGTACTCGCCCGACAACGTATTGGTGTACTACAACCGTGCGGGATTGTACTCGCAGATTGGCGATATAAAGAGCGCCATCGACGACTACACACACGCTATCAAACTATATCCCGACTTTGCAAACGCCTATCTTAACCGCAGTTACCTGCGTGCCATGATGGGTGACCCGAAGGGTGCGCGTCAGGACAGACAGACAGCCGAGAAAAAGATTGCCGAGTACAAGTCTCGCCTGAGCGACTCGACCTACTCTATCTATGCCGACACCACACAGAAATTTGATAAGCTGCTCTCGTTCGATGCAAAACTTACGGGTAGCAACTTCGAGAATACGGTAAGCAGCACCGCCACTACCAACGATGTGAATATGCGACTCATTCCGCTATTCAAGTTCACCCTCATGAATCCCGACTCAGCCATGATGGCCCGCTCGGCATTATATCATGCGCAGCGTTTGGAGGACTTCAAGAAGATGGTTGGCAACCCGCGACTTATGCTCTCGCACGAACAGAGCAACATCTCGCCCGATTCGCTAATCATGATGGATAGAGAGTGGGTAGAGGTTATGCGCCGTGAGGAGCCGACGTGGATTATGCTTTTTGAGCGAGGTGTTACGCAGTCGCTCATCAAGCAGTACACCAATGCTGTAAGTACGCTTTCGTCTGCTATTGCAGCAAACCCGTCAAATCCGTTCCTCTACATAAATCGCTCGACAACGCGTGCCGAGATGATTGACTTCATATCGTCGATTGACAACTCCTACCAGCGTATCACCATCGATACCGACCCGGCAAACCGACTGCTCAATCGTGGCTCACGCACATACAATTACGACGATGCCATAGAGGATATAAACAAGGCAATAAAGCTATACCCCAACTTCGCGTATAGCTATTACAACCGAGCCAACCTGAACGCCATTTCAAATAGGCTCCCTGAGGCCTACGATGACTACACAAAGGCTATCGAGCTTAACCCCAACTTTGGCGAGGCGTATTATAACCGTGGCTTGGTGCAGATATTCATGAAGGATACCCGCAAAGGTTGCCTCGATTTGTCGAAGGCTGGCGAGTTAGGCATAAAGAGTGCCTACGAGGCGCTGAAATATTATACGGCAGCCGAAGAGTAGCAAGCCGAAAACGGCAACACAACAGACTGAAAATCCGATAAACTTAAATAAAAAAACTATGACACAAACAATCCGCAAAAATCTTAACGACCACGCTTGGGCGCGTTGGAGTGCAATGGTATTAATTGCACTCATGATGCTCTTCGCCCATATGTTCGTGGACGTTATCTCTCCGCTCAAGGAGCTCATTCAGTTACAGCGAGGCTGGACATCTGACGTATTCGGTACATATGCCGGCTCGGAGTACCTGCTCAACGTGTGGGGATTCCTTATCGTGGCTGGTATTATCCTCGACAAGATGGGCATCCGTTTTACAGGTGAGCTATCAGCAATCATCATGCTGGTGGGTGCCTGCATCAAGTACTACGCTGTAAGCGACGCCTTTGTTGGTACAGGTCTGGAGGCTTGGCTTAACTCTTGGTGGGTGGCTATGCCCGGTAGCGCAAAGCTCGCATCGTTGGGCTTTATGATTTTCGGCTGCGGCTGCGAGATGGCTGGTATCACCGCATCGAAGGCTTTGGCTAAGTGGTTCGAGGGCAAGGAGATGGCTTTGGCTATGGGTCTTGAGATGGCTCTGGCGCGTGTAGGTGTATTCTTCATCTTCACAATCTCGCCCCGTATCGCAGGCATTGGTGGCGCTGACCCCTCAGTAGTTCGCCCCGTAGCATTCTGTACAGCTCTGTTACTCATCGGCCTTATCTGCTTCACCATCTTCTGCTTGATGGATAAGAAGCTCGACAAGCAGCTCGGCGAGGTAGCAACGGGTGAGCCTGAGGAGGAGTTTAAGATTGGCGATATTGGTAAGATTTTCAGCAGCCGTCTGTTCTGGATTGTGGCTATGTTGTGCGTACTCTACTACTCGGCCATCTTCCCATTCCAGAAGTTTGCTGCCAATATGCTCCAGAGCAACCTCGGCATTACAGCTACCGCAGCTGCCGACATCTTCCGTTGGTTCCCCATCGGTGCTGCCTGCATCACGCCGTTCCTCGGTAGGTTCCTCGACCGCAAGGGTAAGGGTGCAACGATGCTTATCTTGGGTTCTGTGTTGATGATTATCTGCCACACAACTTTTGCGTTGGTACTGCCCGTAGTTCCCAGCAAGGCTATCGCATTTGCTGCCATCATCGTATTGGGCGTATCATTCTCTCTCGTTCCCGCAGCTTTGTGGCCCTCAATTCCCAAGATTATGGATAAGCGCTATTTGGGTAGCGCCTACTCTCTTATCTTCTGGGTGCAGAACTTCGGTTTGAGCGGTACACCTATTATGATTGGTTACGCATTGGAGAAGACTAACCCTGGCGTAGCAGAGCAGATTGCAGCAGGCGTAGAGGGTGCAACATATAACTACACCGTTCCCATGTTGCTCTTCGCATCATTGGGTGTATTGGCGCTTCTGTTTGCATTGTGGCTTAAGGCTGACGATGCTCGCAACCACTATGGTTTGGAGCAGCCTAATATCAAGAAGTAATAGCATGAAAAATATTATTCGAAAATTATTATTCATAGTGGGCATTTCGGTGCCCACTATGCTTTCTGCACAGACCATTGAGCAGATGGCCGACATCTTCTGGAACAAGACATCATGCCGCGAGCTTACTACGGAGCGTCGTGCCGCCATGAATGAGATGCAGACCTATGTTGACACCTTCACTCATACTCTATTCAACGAATATATGGCAACTCCCGTAGGCACCGACAAGGAGCTGGGTATCGAGCAGTGGGGACTAATGCAGTTCTACAATATGGCATTGGATAAACTTCTTGCAGAGATTCCCGCAACAAAGGTGAAGAGGGGCGAAGTAATCGTATGGCAGCTCTACAACATGGGATATGTGGTAAAGACTCAAACACAATGTTTCGGCGTAGACCTCTACCATAAGCATGCCGTGGAGTTGGCTCCATACATCGACTTCATGCTCATCACTCACAACCACGGTGACCACTACTCAAAGCCATTGGTGGCCGAGTTGGAGCGTCAGGGCAAGGCCGTATATTCAAACTTCATGGACAACGGTCACAAGGTAAAAACGGGTGATGAAATCAACGTTGGCAACATCAACATAAAGGTTACAACGGTTGACCACAACAAGACTCTTTTGAACTTTGTCAACACCTACGAGATTAACTGCTACGCCAAGAAGGGCAAGCCATACGTAATGTTCTTTACGGGCGACGCTCATAACTACGAGCAACTTAACCCCACGCAGAAGATAAATGTATTTATTCCCCACTTGGCCGTAGGTCTTAATATGGCCGAGGCGGTGAAGAAGATTAACCCCAAGGAGGTGCTTATGTCGCACATTCTGGAGTTGGGACACGCCATAACAAAATGGCGCTGGTCGTACGAATATGGAATAAACGAATGTGAGAAGCTCCAGCGCGAGGGAGTATATCTGCCTGTTTGGGGTGAGAAAGTTCTCCTCAAACGCAAGTAATGAAAAAGGCTGTCTGATAGATTCGACAGCCTTTTTATATTACTTTGAGAGGTTATACACCTCTATCAACTTGTCGCACATCGCACTCCACGAGAAACGCTTTCGCTCCTCCGTAAAATTCTCGCGCATCGTCGAGAGCATTTCACCCGAATATATCTGCTGCATAGCTGCGGCTATCGAATCTGCATCTGGCTCGCAAACAATACCGACACGCCCATCGGGTACAATCTCGGGCAAACCTCCCACGCGCGTCACAATCATCGGTAGAGAGAAATTATATGCAATCTGCGTCACACCGCTCTGCGTAGCTGTACGATAAGGCAACACCAAGCAATCGGCCGCCGAGAAGTAATATTTCACATCTTCGTCGGCAATAAATCTGTCGTGCAGCACTACCCTATCCTGCAATCCCAACCGCTCAATCAATGAGATATACTTCTCTCGCGAGGCATAGAACTCGCCCGCAATAAGCAATTTCCTACCCACAGGCAACCACTTCACCCACGCCTCAAGCAATAAATCAAGGCCCTTATAATCGCGAATAAGACCAAAAAACAGAGTGTAATTCATCGATGGGTCTATACCAATCTTCTGACACGCCTCCTCACGCGCCACAGCCTTACCGAAATTCTCAAACATGGGATGGGGCGAGAAGATAGCAGGCGCCTGCGTGTAGGCTTTCAGTTCTCCGTGTACCTGCTCGGACATATAGACAAAACCATCCACACCACCCAAATAGTAGTGATTGCAAGGTTTATCAATTATGTGGTGTTCGTGCGGCTCAACATTATCTATCTGGCACACAACCTTAGTCACGCCATTAGTTCGGGCAATGCGGGCGATTGTACCGAAACATGGAGCCATAAACGGAGTCCAATACTTCATCAAAATCATATCGGGCTTCTCGCGCTTCAGACGCAAACCGAGCGACACCCAATTCAGTGGATTCACCGTATTCATCACTCGCTCGATGTGCAAATCCGCAGGTGCTAGTGTATCGACATACTGCGTTTTTCCGGGGAAAAGCAACGACGGATATTGCACCGTAAAGGTGTAGATACGCACCTCATGGCCACGACTCTGATACTCGCGAGCCATGGTCTGCATGATAGATGCCAATCCACCACGATAGGGATGCGCAGGACCGAGGAGGGTGATTTTCATATGCTATTTCATTATCTTACGTTTGTTCAGCTCCGCCTGATATGCACGCGCATTGGCCAAATGCTGCGAATAGTTCTTGGCAAAGTTGTGATAGCCATCAAAGGTCGGGCGTGCGCAGAAGAAGAGATAATCGTGTTTCTCGAAGTTCAGCACAGCATCTATTGCCTGAATACTCGGCATACAGATAGGTGATGGCGGCAGACCTTTGTTGATATATGTATTATACGGAGAATCATATTTCAAGTAGCTCTTCAAGATTCTCCTCAAGCCGAAGTTCTGCATTGCATACTTGATGGTAGGGTCAGCCTGCAAGGGCATACCCGTGCGCAGACGATTCATATACACGCCCGCAACACGTGGCATCTCATCAACCTTACGTGTCTCCTCATAGACAATCGATGCAAGTGTTACCACCTCCACGCGATTTAAGCCCGTACGCGTACGTTTCTCGTCGCGAGCCCCCTCCCAAAAACGCTTATACTCCTTGTACATGCGCTCAACAAACTCTTCGGGCTTTACTGTCCAATAAAACTCATATGTATTGGGCAAAAATATCGAGAACATCGTAAGCGGCGACTCAAATCCCATCTTCTTGGCCAGAGCCTTATCGGTAAAGACCTTCACCAACTCCACCGAGTCGGCCTCCAACTGCGTGGCCAACTTACCGGCTAGCTGCGCGGGAATCTTCACGTTGTTCATGGTAACATTTACGGGAGTCTGCAAGCCGAGCTTGAGCATACGCACAATCTCTATTACATTCATTCCATCCTTCACCACATAGTGGCCCACTTTGAACGACTCCTTAAGATTCAGGCGCTCAGCGTAGATATCGAACGCAAGATGATGCTTGATATTGGGCTTAAGCGAGTCCAGCAACGCATTATAGTCGGTATGGCGTGACACAAAGAGTTCCTTTTGCTGCACTACCGCATTACCCTTGAACGAGATAATACCCCACACAGTCACTCCTGCACCCACGGCCACAGCCACAAGAAATATCCATAATAAAATCTTTTTCATCTTCTCAATATTTAACCGACTACAAATATACTATTTACGCGCCAAACTGCAAAACCCAAGAAACGAAATAGACCGTGCAAATCGATTGATTTTAAAACTTATTTAGCATAAAAAAAGAACTGCATCGCCGTTGGGATGCAGTTTTTTTGTTTTTTCAACGCAAGATTTTGTTAGTTATTAAAATTTTTCTACCTTTGTGCCTGGGTAAGTCTTATACGACCAGCTCCCCGAGAATCCCCCAGGTGTGGAAGCAAGCAAGGGTATTGGGTTGTAGCGGTGCGATATAAGTAGCTTACCCTTTTTTTGTTTCTATAAGCTACCTATCTTCAGCCACCCTTCTCACTAAAAAATTACTTTTGGAATTGCATCGTGAAGTTACGCAGCCACTTCATCAACGGGCCACGAACCAACTGACACACAGGAATAAACAGACGGAACCACCAATCAGGCACCTTGCATCGTTGGCCTCGGAACATACCATTCAACGAACGACGGGCACAACTTTCGGGTGTCATCAGGATTCCCGTACGCACACCGAAACGTTGCAATTTGGGTGAAAGACCATATAAATCGGTTGCAATGCCTGCGGGACAGATTGCCGTTACGGTCACACCCTGTGGCTCCACCTCCTTTGAGAATGCCACCGAGAAACTTTTCAAGTATGCCTTGCTGGCGCTATACAGCGACAATCCAGGGTAAGGCATCCATATCGAGAATGATGACATATTGAGAATTCGACCTCCGCCACGTTTAATCATATCGGCCGCATACAGACGGCAGTTAAGTGTAGCGGTAATATCGTGCAGATAAATCATTCGCTGAATACGCTCAATGGGAGTATTCAAAATATCGCAAAACGAAAAGATACCAGCATTATTCACCAACACATCTACCTTAATACCCTCCTTCTCGGTCCATGCGAATAGTTCCTCGGCAGCCGTAGGTGTCGCCAAATCCTTAACCAATGTACGCACCCACACCTTAGGGCTCGCCTTACGCACCTCATCGGCAGTGCGCAATAGCTCCTCCTCGCCCGATGCCACCATCAATACATTATATCCCAACGCCGCCAACTGCAACGCGTAGCAACGGCCAATACCCTTCGATGCGCCCGTAACAAGGGCTATCTTTGTTCCTGCTAAAACCTCTCCGCGACGCATTACAGATTAAGTTCTTTGCGGATAACCTTCGGCAGATTATCGCAATGGTGACAACACTTCATATCTACGGAGTACATTCGCGCAATGCAGTAATCCTTATGGTCGCAACCCGAACGGGTAGCCATATCTCCAGCCTTCATCTTATTCACAAAAGCGGGGTCGTTAATCAGCGCACGCGCCATCTGCACCATCTCAAAACCCTCGTCAAGCACCTTCTCAACACCCTCACGCGATACCAGACCTCCCACATATACCAGCGGGCCCTTCAGCTCGGCACGGAACTTCTTGGCATTCTCCAAGAAGAAGCACTCCTCGAAGTCGTACTGCTTAATCATCCACTGACCAAAGAGGGTCACAACAATCTTCTGCAACCACTCGTTCCAGCCCATATAGTATCCCATAGTTTTTGTCGGGATACGACCACGCATAACGGCCATTGGAGCGCGTGATACAAAGCCAGAAGAGAGTACAATGCCGTGTACGCCAAACTTCTCAATCTGCTTTGCTATCTCAATTGATTCAGGAATCTGAATACCGCTCTTAAAGCCATCCTCCATATTGTGCTTAACCAATACGGCCATATTGCACTTGGCGGCCTGTTCCATAACCTCCTCCAAGCACATGTTCATAAATCGCATACGATTCTCCAGCGAGCCACCAAACTCGTCACGACGACGGTTTGTCCACGGCGAGAGGAACTGCGAAATAAGGTAGCCATGACCTGCATGAACCTCCACACTATCAAAGCCCGCCTCGTGAGCCGTCTTGACTGCCGTACCGAAATCCTTTGCCATCTGGGTAAGCTCCGACGATTTCAACTTACGGTGGAACGTAGGCGAATAGAGGTTAAAACCATTCGATGCCGATACGGGAAAACAACCAGCTGTCTCCCAGTGAGTCATATTACCGCAGTGGCCTATCTGAATACCTACGGCAGCACCCTCCTTATGCACAGCATCCGTAATATCACGCAACTGCGGCACAATCTCATCACGCAACCAAAGCTGCGAGTTAAACGAGATACCGCTACGATTCACCGATGCATAGGCCAGCGTAGTCATACCCACACCACCTTTGGCGACGCTTACGTGATAATCCTTAAGAGCCTGCGTAGGGCCGAAATCCTTACCCATAGACTCGAACGCCGCCGAACGGATAGTACGGTTGCGCAGAGTCACGGGACCCATCTTATATGGAGTAAAGAGTTTTGAGTCTTTTATATCTTTCATGACAAATTGTTTCTAATAGATAAACGGAATTATTCTCTTACGCTTAAGCGACGTGAACTCCTCACCAAACTCCTTCTCATATCGCTTATATAATGATGCCGAACGCGGCGCCAAATTAGCAAATGTCCATAGTACGAACACCACACCGGCCCACGACCACGACACGATGGCAAAACCAGTCCACTCTACCAGCTCACCAAAATAGTTTGCTGACGATACATAGCGGAACATTCCACCTTTGGGGATATAGTGTTTTGTATCGCCGGGCTTACGCAAATGGCGAATGATGTAATCGGCCTGCCAATTGATAAACATACCGGCAAAGAATACCGCTGCACCAATATATATAAATGGTTTCGAGAACCAATCGGCATAATAGTCCGCAGGCGCAAGGAAGAAAATCCAGCCACCCTGCATCAAGGCGTTAAGTGTATTGAATACCACTCCCATCAGGACAATTCCCAGCGGCATCTTCGAATTACCTCGCATCAAAAGCGGGAAGATGAACGAGCGCTGAAAATAGTGTAGCTGGAACAGCGAGAACAGCACCAATGGAACGACATCCCACTGACGGTCGGAGATAGCCCACAGCACGCACATAGCAATAAATACAGGCGACTCCATCAATACCCACCCCACCTTATTAGGAACAGGTGGCCCATAACGGCGATCAAAGAGGTAGCCATACCCCGCCTCAAAGAACTGCAAAGCGATGAAAACCACCAC
>CAYLRH010000025.1:0-9403 GCA_964385905.1 uncultured Alistipes sp. | reverse complement strand
GGAGGCTATGCAGACTATCCTGCGCCGTGAGGCATACCCCAACCCCTATGAGGCGCTGAAGGCATTGACTCGTACTGGCGGCCACATCACCGAGCAGACTATCAAGGAGTTTGTTGAGGGCCTGGATGTTAGCGAAGAGGTTAAGGCTGAACTTCGAGTTATTACTCCGCACAATTATGTAGGAATGGTAAAATAGAAATTCTGGGAAATTATATAAGAAAGGCTGTCACCTGACAGCCTTTTTTTATTCTACATATAGTACCAATCCCTTCAAATACTCGCCCTCGGGGTGGTAGATGTTGATAGGGTGGTCGGCGGGTTGTGTCAGCTGGTGAAGGATACGCACCTTGCGACCTGCGATAGCGGCCGCCGAGAATACTGTTGTGCGAAACAGTTCCTTGCTTACAGCCTGCGAGCAAGAGAAGGTAAAGAGAATACCTCCGCTCTTAATCTGCGACAACGCGCGGGCATTGATGCGCTTATATCCCTGCATGGCGTTGCCCAACACCTTATGGTGCTTGGCAAAGGCCGGCGGGTCGAGGATGATAAGGTCATACTTATCGCCAATATGTTTCAGATACTCCACAGCGTCAGCTGCTACGGCCTCGTGCTTGTACTCCTCGCCGAAGTTCAGGCGCATATTCTCGTCAGCGAGCTGCACAGCACGCTCCGAAGCATCCACCGAGCATACCTCCACGGCACCTCCCGATGCTGCATAAACAGAGAAACCTCCCGTGTAGCAGAAAGTATTCAGTACGGTGCGTCCCTTTGAATAGTGGCGCACCAGCTCGCGGTTGCGGCGCTGGTCGAGGAAGAAGCCAGTCTTCTGTCCCTCCTCCCAGTTAACGAGGAACTTCTCGCCATTCTCCAACACGACGTGAGCCTTGCGGTCAGAGTGTCCCCAGATATATCCGTCAACGGCATTCAGCCCCGCCTTGAAGGGAACGGTCTGTGAACTCTTGTCGTAGATAGCGGTCAACTTGTCGCCATATACTGAGCGAAGCGCCTCGGCAATGGCCATACGCGAGAGATACATACCCACCGAGTGGCACTGCACAACGGCCGTGCGGTCGTAGATGTCAATCACCAATCCCGGCAGAGAGTCGCCCTCGCCATGTATAAGACGGTAGCAGTTTGTCTGCTCGTTGTCTGTGAGGTCCAGTGTGCGACGCACGTCGTAGGCTACGGCGATGCGGTGATTCCACCACGCCTGGTCAATCTGCTCCTGCTCCTCGAAGGTGAGTACACGCACTGCGATAGAGCCAATCTGATAGTGGCCGCGTGCGATGAAACTGCCCGAACGGGTAAATACATCTACAATCTCACCCTCCTTCAGCTCACCGTCGCACTTCACGTGCTCGATGGCTCCGGAGAAAATCCACGGGTGACGACGTAGGAGTGACTCCTCCTTGCCGCGACGAAGATAAATCTCTGCTCTCATCTTATTGTTGTTTTACTCTGTTTTCACTCTTTATCCTTTGTTGTGTGCGATTATTACGCCCTCGCAGCTTGGGCTTGTGTTCCTTGGCGTGTGCTTTCTGCTCCGTCAGCACCACTCGTACCTCCATATCCTTGGGGAGTGGCGTCAGGGGAGGTGTTGCCATCAACTTTTCGTATATGCTTATACATACCCACGCATCCGTAGCGGCATACATCTGCTGCTGTGGGGTGAGCGTTGAGGCCTCCCAGTTGCTGAGGCGCTGAGCCTTTGATACGCGCTGTCCGAGGACGATTGCCGACATCTTTCTTAGGCTCTTCTCCTCAATGCCCCAGTGCGATGCCATGTGTTGCAGGTCTATAAAACCGCGCTCGTGAAAGTGTCGCAGAACGTGCAATGAACGTAGGTCGCCTGCCACGTCGGCTCCAATCTTTATAATGTCGGGGTTGGACAGAATCTTCAGCAAGGAGCTGCGTAACTTCATGCGGCACAGGCGAATAAGGTAGCATTGCTCGTGAGTCGATAGCTGAAGCAGTGCCACGCGGTTTGTTACTCCCGCCTTGAACGAAGGGCGTGTCTCGGTGTCAAATCCTATGATGCGTTGCTTGGCCAGGTCACGACAAACGGCATCGAGACGCTCTTCGCTATCGATGATAGTTATGCGCCCGTTGAAGCGAGCCGAGGGTAACTCGGCTGTCTGTTCGTTTGTTATCGTGGACTGGAACACCATGTTTGAAATTTCGAGCCCCAAAGTTACTCATTAATTATCAGTTTTCCGCTTATCGTGGCGGAAATTTTACCCTCCTCCTTCATCTTGTCCACCACGGAGGCCACTCTTTCGGGGTCAACCTTTATCTCTCGGCATAGCTCACGTACATCCCTTTGCCCCTCGCGTAGCAACTCAATAATCGTCTTGGCCAACTGCTCCGCATCGCCCTTCGAACGACGCTTCTCGGCCAGGCATACGTCGCAACTTACGCACGCAACAGCTTCGTTATCACCAAAGTATCGTTGCAGTATCACACTGCGACACTCGGTCTGTGTGACAGCATAAAGGCGCATATTCTCGAATCGCTCGGCCATGAGGTTCTTGCGATGGAGGTACGTGTCGGGTGATATGTATAGGTCTTTGGTCGGCAGACGCTCCTCGTTGAGGAAGAGTATGGGAGAGGTGTTTGAAGGAATGTAGCGTATTATACGTATCTGCCACATACGTTTCAGCAGCTCCTTCACACGCTCTACCGTGTAACCGCTCGCCGAGGCAATAACCTGCTCGTTGATGGGACGGAACTCGGTGAAAATGCCATCATAAAGTCGTAGGATTGTGCGAATTATATGGTCCAGTTCGTTGCGTCCAACACGTATGCGGTATAGCTCGTCACGGCTCACGCAGAAGAGTATGCGGGCGGGATTATCCATCTCCTCTGTCAAGGTCATATATCCGTTTTGCTCAAGCAGTTTTAGTGCAGCGCGGACCTTGCCGATGTAGATATGTTCGCGGCGGCAGAAGTCGTGGATGTTGAATACGAACGATGCCTGATAGCCATCGCCGACAGCTACTTGAATATAGTCGCAAATCTTCTCGTATATCGACTTTATCTCCTCCAGCGGCGGAAACTCCGCATCGAAGCGTTTTACAATCTTGCTATCGTCGTCCGACGATACCAGCAGCAGAGCATAGCTGCGTTGCCCGTCACGGCCTGCACGACCTGCCTCCTGATAGTAACTCTCCAGTGAATCGCACATCGTATAATGCACAACAAAACGCACATCCGCCTTGTCGATTCCCATCCCGAAAGCATTGGTGGCCACCATGATACGCACCTTTCCCTCGCTCCACTCCTCTTGGCGCAGGCTGCGTTCTGCGTGGGGTAGACCTGCGTGGTAATAGGATACCGATATGCCCTGCCGTCCAAGCTCCTCGGCAAGTTTTTCGCAACCCTCGCGAGAGCGCATATAGACAATTCCAGAGCCTGCAACATTATGAATTACACGTAGGAGCTGTTCGGTTTTGTCGTCCGTATGTCGCACGGCATAGGAGAGATTGGGGCGTGCGAAACTGCTACGTAAAATGTGGGGCGAGTCAAAACCCAAGCGCTCCATAATATCGTCGGCAACCATCTTTGTGGCAGAGGCTGTAAGTGCCAGAACAGGAGTGTCGGGCAGCATCTTGCGGACCTCGGCAATACGCAGATATGAGGGGCGGAAATCGTATCCCCACTGCGATATGCAGTGTGCCTCGTCAACGGCCAGCAACGTTACGTTCATGCGCTGTACACGCAACCTAAATGCCTCGGTGGCAAGACGTTCGGGAGCTACGTATAGGAATTTTACATCGCCATAGGCGCAGTTGTCGAGGGCTATATCTATCTGCGAATATGACATGCCCGAATGAATGGCCGTGGCATTTATGCCCATCCTCTTCAGACGGTCCACCTGGTCCTTCATAAGTGCTATGAGCGGTGTCACCACGATGCACAATCCCTCGCGCGCGAGAGTCGGAACCTGATATGTCAACGACTTACCACCACCCGTGGGCATGAGTGCAAGCGTATCCCGCCCCTCCATTACGGAGCGGATTATGGCCTCCTGCCCCATACGAAACTCGCTGTAACCCCAATATTTATGGAGTGTTTGCTTGAGAAGGGCATCTATTTTGTCATTCTGGGTTGTCATGTGCCGCAAATTTATAAAAAAACCTCTGCATTTGTTATTTTTTTCGTATATTTGTGCCGAATAATAAGGTTTTAATCAATATGAAAATCAAGCAGGGTTGCAAGGTGCGTGAAATCGCTGGCGAGAATGTGGTAGTTATGCAGGGTGAGCATGGTGCTGACTTTACGCGTATTATCACTCTCAACGAGAGTGCTTTGACTCTCTGGCAGGCACTCGATGGAGCCGATTTCTCAGTTGCTGACGCAGCCTCGGTGCTTACCTCTCGCTTCGATGTCGATGAGGCAACAGCTACGCGGGATGCAAAGTTGTGGGTGGAGCGCATGAACGAGTGTGGCCTGATAGAGTAGGGGGTAAAACCAGAACAGACGAAAGAATTCAATTTTAGATAGATGGCAGGAAAGGTTTTTAGAATTATTGCGGCATTTACGATGCTGGTGCTATACACTTCGGTGTTGGTAGCCGGTGATATCGTGTCGCTTACCTGTCATTGCAATAGCCACAGCGGAGATGTTCACACCGCGTTCAATCACGTACACAAATGTGAGGTAGAGCATTGCCAGCACCATGATGATGCCGGCGAGGAGTCTACATCCACGCAGGTGTCGAAGCAGCGTTGTTGTAATCACGACCATTCAAATAGAATACATCTATACGTACAGCCTCGTACAAACGACGATAACACGGAGCGTCAGGCTATGTTGCTGACCGTTGTTACGGATATCTTCGACTATAACGAGGAGCAGATGCCCGATATGGGGCAGGAGGAGTATGGGGAGTGTATATCGTCCTCACCTCTTGAAGGTTATGCACGTAGCGGAGTGTTGCGTGCCCCGCCAGCATTGGTATAATTGTGAGCGAAGTTATAGGCTTTTTTGTAGCCTGTCGATTGTTTAATTATACTAAAATCAATAGATTATGAAAATCAAGACTATTATACTTTGTGGCATTTTGTCGCTCATCGGCTTTAGTGCTGCAGCACAGAAAGTTGAGGGCGTGGTACTCGATGCCACCACAAATGAGCCTCTGATCGGAGCGTCTGTATATTGGCTCGATACAAACGTCGGTATTGCTACCGATATGGATGGTAAGTACGACCTCCACCGCGTTAAGGGTTACGATAAGTTGGTTGCAACCTATGTGGGTTATAGCAACGATACGATTCAGGTCGCACAGGGCGTAACAAAGGTCGATTTTGCACTCAAGAGCGATACCGAGATTGAGGCCGTAGTTGTCGAGGGAACGCTCGGAAACTACGTTAAGCATGAGGGCATCCTCAAGGGAGAGACCATCTCATTTGCCGGCTTGTGTAAGATGGCCTGCTGTAACTTGGCAGAGAGCTTCGAGAACTCGGCTTCAGTAACGGTCGGTTACAGTGATGCTATCTCAGGTGCCCGCCAGATTAAGATGTTGGGACTTACGGGTACATATACACAGATTCTCGACGAGAACCGCCCCATCATGCGAGGCTTGAGCGCCCCCTATGGCTTGAACTATACGCCGGGTATGTGGCTTAACTCGATTCAGGTATCAAAGGGCATCTCGTCTGTAACGGCTGGCCACGAGGCTATCACCGGTCAGATTAATATGGAGCATCGCAAGCCTTCGGACGAGGAGCGTCTGTTCTTGAATCTCTATTTCGATAGCGAGTTGCGTCCTGAGATTAACATCTCGTCAGCTATTCCTTTGACAGCTGATAAGAGCCTTTCGACTGTTATCCTTGCTCACGGCTCAATTGACACTCATTCTCACGACCGTAACCACGATGGTTTCCGCGACCTGCCCCAGACTAACCAGATTAATATTGCCAACAAGTGGTTGTGGCAGTCATTAGGCGGTACGCAGATTCGTTGGGGTTGGAAGTATGTTGACGAGAATCGTCTTGGTGGCCAGAAGGAGTACAAGAAATCTATGCGCGAGGAGATGGAGCAGAGCCTCTCGACCTACGGTTCGCATATGGACAATACGGGCGTGAATGCCTACTTCAAGTTGGGTACTCCCGTGGGTGCTGCCGTATATGACAGCGAGACCGAGGAGGAGTATCGCTCGAATATCGCCTTTGTTGCCGACTACAACTACTTCAAGGAGGACGCTTACTTCGGTCTGAACGACTATCAGGGTCACGATAGCGCGTGGTGGTTTAACTTTATGTATGCCCACTACTTCTCGCCCCGCTCGTCGCTTATCGTAGGTGCGTCGGCTTCGATTACCAATAGCAACGAGGAGATTAAGAATAACTTAGTTTTGGCTGATAAGAATCGTTGGGCAGGTTTTACCCACAACAAGATGAACTACTTTGAGCCGGGTGTTTATGCTGAATATACTTACACCAAGCCCGAAAAGTTCTCATTCGTATTGGGTCTGCGTGGCGACTGGATGGGTGCTAAGAACATTGAGCCTGAGACAATTGTTGGCGGAGGCGTAGTAAATAACACCGCTTACTACACTCCCAAGGAGCGTTTTGTACTCACTCCCCGTACTCATATCCGTTGGGACATAACTCCTTCGACCGTTCTTCGTGGTTCGGCAGGTTTGGGTTATCGTCGCGCAAGCATCTTTACCGACAATATCTGGATGCTGGCAACTGGCCGCAAGGCGTTGGTTAAGAATTTGACTGACGATATTGAGATGGCACTGACCGCAGGCGGTAGCCTTACGCAGTATATCAAGTGGGGTGGTTATAGCGATGCAACCATCAGCTTCGACTACTTCCGCACACAGCTCTATAACACCGTTTTGGCCGATCAGGAGCTGGGTAAGATGGGTGGCACTCCTGATGATGAGATTTGGATTTACAACACCGATGGCCGCTCATTCACCGACACCTATCAGGTGGATTTCCAGTGGACTCCCGTAAAAGGCCTCGACCTCTTTGCAACATACCGTTATACCAACGCAAAGGTTAGCGTTGAGCGTGATGGCGTGAGCCATCTTATCGAGCGTCCTTTGACCAGCCGATACAAAACTTTGCTTAACATACAATATGCAACCGCATATCGACGTTGGGTATTTGACGTGACGGCTCAGTACAACGGCCCGATGCGTCGTCCCTCGCTCGATGGCGACATCACCCGCTCGGAGCTTTCACCCGCATATCCTATGTTCTATGCACAGGTGAGCCACAAGATTCGTGACTGGGAGGTTTATGTTGGTTGCGAGAATATTGCAAACTATATGCAGGATGACCCCATTTTGAATGTATCAGATCCCTTCTCTCCCGCCTTTAACTCGTCGAGCGTGTGGGGACCGTTGATGGGTCGCAAGTTCTACGTAGGTTTGCGCTTTAACCTCTACTAAACCGAGAAAAGAGATAATTAACAACTAAAAACTATAAGCTATGAAGAAGATTATTATGCTCTGCCTCTTGGCAGTTATGGGTTTTGGCGTGGCTGATGCTATGGCACAGAAGAAGGGCGCTACTCCCGTTAAGACTACTGTCTTTTTGACCGATGTTGATTGCGAGACATGCGCAAAGAAGATTGACAACTCAATCCCCTTCCAGAAGGGTGTTAAGGAGGTTAAGGTTGACCTTCCCTCTCGTACCGTTACAGTAACCTACGACGCAACAAAGTCGAGCGATGAGGCTTTGGTAAAGGCTTTTAAGAAGATTAAGATTAATGCCGAGGTCGTTCAGGCTAAGAAATAGGGATTTCCGACCTACAATAAAAGGCTGTCCAGCGGGGCAGCCTTTTTTATTATTTCTTTATCTCCTTTCGTTGTTTGCGTAGTCGGAAGTATTGGCGAATGTACATATCTATGACAAATATCGCCACAACCGATAACGTCATCTCTCCCCATAGGCGCATTCGCGCCATCATCATATCGTCGAACATCTCTCCCCAATTAATCTTCGGGAACTCAATTTGCGCCATGGCGAATACGCCATACGCTACCAGCGCAATGATAGCCACGCTGGCTGCTATGCCCGTTATTATATCTGTACGACGCTGCTCGCGGGCACGCTCCCGCACGCGTGCCATCAGACGCGTATTGAAGTCGTAAGACAGGGTGGGGGTGTCGAGTTGCTTTACGGCATGGTGTATGGCTTTATCTCTTTTCATTACTCAAAAGTATAAAAAGTTTCTTTCGTATGCGGTGCAGACGCACCTTAATATTACTCTGGCTCTGCGTCATAATCTCGGCACACTCGGCCACAGAACGTTCCTCGTAGTAGAAAAGCGTTATCAGCGCCCTCTCTTCGGCATCGAGTTGCTCGATGGCACGGCCAAGAGCCTCTATTTGCTCGTTGTTGTCAGCCGTTGCCTCCATCTGCTCTAAATCATCATCCTGCACCTGCCGCAGACGATTCTCCTCGATGGGGTAGTGGGGTAGCCGCTTGTGACGAGTGAAGGAGATGGCTGCATTGTAGGCTATGCGGTAGAGCCACGTTGAGAAAGAACTCTTGAAGCTGAACATCGGTAGATGCTCGAATGCACGTAGGAATACATCCTGTGTCAACTCCTCGGCATCCTCGTTGCTGCCAACGATGCGCACTACGAGCGTATGCACTGCCTGAGCGTAATGCTCGGCAATTAGGGCAAATTGCTCTGTTTCGCCCTCGGTGATGCGCTTAATTAGTTACTTCTCGTTGTGTAGCATAGTTACCCTTTAGACGCAAAACGGCCAAAAAGGTTACACGAAATTACAAATAAAATTCTCGGTTGTATATATCTTAATATATGTATGATGTTTTTTTGCGAAAAGCTGTAACCTTTTTCTGCATCTTGCGTCTAATAAGGCAAAGAGAAACGAATTGTAAAACCTTAAAATATTTTAGTTATGTTTGAATTTTTTATTCCTTTATCAATTTTCGGATTTGGAGGTTATTTCGTCTACAAAGTCTTTGAGTTGTATGGTATGCGTGGAGAGCGTAAGTCTATTATCGAGCGCCTCGATGCAAATGGTTTGGTCGAGTATGTTAGGCGTATGCCAATCGGTGTCGGCGGAGGAAATGCCAAAGCGGAGGCGTGTGAGCCTAAAAAACAGCATCCAGCAAGATGGCTTCTGCGAGTAGGATTATTGATTATTGGCTTTGGCGTAGGTATAGTGTGGGGAAATACCATTGCATCGCATCTTAGATTTAATCTTAATGGGGGTAATTATACATATAATCCAACTGAGCAATTTGAGGCTGTATGGGTAGCGTGTACTTGCATTTGTACAGGCTTGGGACTCCTCCTATCATTTATCATTGAAACAATAATTGCCAAGATGTCGAAAAAGTAGTTTTTTGAGATTGGTAATAATAAAGGCTGTCACCGCAACGGTTGACAGCCTTTATTAAAAAAAAGA